>NZ_JBYSVC010000004.1:0-74943 GCF_057922285.1 Leptothrix toolikensis (SeqCode) | reverse complement strand
TCAACAAGGACGGCAGCAAGATCTATCAGTACCTCAACTTCAACCAAATTGAAGAGTACGCCGACGTGGCCAAGGGTGTCACAGCCTAAGGACGGTTAAGTCCCCAACGTCAAAAGCCCGCCGAGGGAAACTTCGGCGGGCTTTTTTGTGGCTGCAACCCACTGGTACGATTCGCAAGATGAGCCCAGAGCACCTCGTTTTGTCTTTATTTTCCGGGGCCGGCGGTTTTTCGTATGGCTTTGCTCAGGCGGGGCTCAAGCCCTTGTTTGGCGCTGAAATCGACCGTGACGCATGCATCAGCTACGAACTGAATGTTCATAGCCCTTGCCATGCCATGGATCTTGGGACCGTTGAGCCCACCGTTCTCAAAGACATGGCAGGTGGACGTAGCCCCTTCGCGATCATCGGCGGCCCACCCTGCCAAGGGTTCAGCACGGCCGGCCCACGCAAGGCTGCCGACCCACGTAATCGGCTTATCTTTAACTACCTCGCCATCGTTGAGGCGTTATCTCCTCGGTGGTTTATCTTCGAAAACGTCGAAGGACTCCTGACCTCTGGAGGCGGTCAAGACTTAGCCCGACTGGTGCGGGCGTTCATTGCGCTGGGCTACACCATCCGCTTGGAAAAAGTGAATTTAGCCTCCTACGGCGTGCCACAAACCCGCAAGCGGGTTTTGATGATTGGTAACCGTATGGGTATTCGCTTTGAATTCCCCCCAGAGCTGCGTTCCTACGACAGCGGTAAAGCCAAGAAGCTATCTGGGCTGCCCATGGCACCTACCTTGGATGAGGCAATTTCTGGGCTGGGTCCTGCCAGCTACGACAAGGGTGCCGTGGTTGGTTATGCATCGGCGAAACCCGTCAATGCATTTGATGCCTTGATGCGTCAAGGCCATGCGATGCGGGGCGTCACACAGCATATTCAGAACCTGGATACGTCGGACAAAACGTCGATGGAACTTCTCAAGCCCGGTCAAACCATGAAAGATCTGCCCCCGGAGCTTTGGCACGATAGTTTTAAGCGTCGAGCCAACCGCAGGGTATCGGACGGCACCCCGACAGAAAAGCGTGGCGGAGCACCCTCTGGCATCAAGCGGCTCCATGGCAATCGACAGTCATTGACGATCACGGGAGCTGCCTCGCGGGAATTTATTCACCCCACAGAACACCGGCCGTTGACCATCCGCGAATGTGCGCGTATTCAGACTTTTCCCGACGGGTATCAGTGGGAAGGCAACAGTGCCAGCGTGATCCAACAGATTGGCAACGCAGTCCCGCCGATGGCGGCAGGCATTCTGGCTAGGCATCTTCAAAAGGTTGACGGTCGCTTCGGTTCCGAGCTTCAACAAAGTTGCAAAGTCGGACGACCCGGACTTTTGGGGTTTTTACTCACTGAGGCATACGGCATGAGCCCGGCCCTCAAAATCACACAAGCCCTGCTAACAGGTGTTGCTCAAGGGAGTTTGGCATTCGATGAACAATAAACCAAGACGGCTCAGCGCAGAGAAATCGCAGCAACTGACAAGGCTGTTAACAATCAGCAAGACGGCCACGATGAACGCCGTCATGAATCCCGAAGAGCTTGCCAAAGTCATCGCTTTGGTTGCTTTTGATCTCAGGAAATCCGCTGAGATGGCCGAGGCTTTTCCCCACCTCTGGAGCAAGATTGGTACGAACTCAGATTACTACGCTTTGAATCCTAGATGGTTTACGGAGACTTCCGGCACCGTGAGTACCTACGACGTAGTGGACTTGCTGAATTTTGGCGAGTCTCTCGATGAGGACTTTCTGACGTACCTCAAGTGCCTGGCCGAACTGCACAAGCGTCGCAGAAAGTACGGCTTGATCCTACAGCGTCAACCTATGCCAACCATGGTGCAGGTATCGCCAAGGTCGTTGATGGAGTATGGAAGCCATTTCCAACCAGAAGCCCTCGCATCTTGGCTGACTTGGCGAAAATTTTTCTACGATTTGGACAACCGATCTGCCCAAGAAACAGGCTATTTGTTTGAGCCCATCCTTGCTGCGGCTATCGGAGGAGAGTCCAAGTCCGCTCGTGAGAAAGTCGTTCGGCGAAGCCAAGACAGTACCAAAGGTCGGCAGGTGGACTGCTGGAAAGTACTTCCTGACGGTACAGCACTGGCCTACGAATTAAAGCTACGGGTCACCATCGCTGCCAGTGGTCAGGGACGTTTTTCAGAGGAACTCGCCTTCGCTGAAGACTGTCGTACATCGGGGGTCAAACCTGTCCTCGTCGTCTTTGATCCTACAGAAAATGAAAAGCTCACCGATCTACAAGCTGCCTATCGTCGCGCGGGTGGCGATGCGTATATCGGCGACGAGGCTTGGAAACACCTTGAGAGTGAAGCGGGACCGACGATGGCAGCGTTCATTGAACGGTACGTGCGCCAACCTGTTAGAGCAGTATCAGATGTGGCGTTTGGACTCCTCGACTTGATGGCAAGGATGGAGGGTGATAGCCTGACGCTTTCTGTCGGGGGGTATGAGCGTCGCATTGAGCGACACGAAGACCCCACTCTCGGCGACGATGACATGGACGACGAATAAGTCCCCCCGCACACAACCCACAAAAAAGCCCCGCGATAAGGCGGGGCTTTTTGAGGTCAAGCGAGATGAATAATCAGTCGATCATCAGATCCCCGCTTGGCCCAAGCTTTGGAGGAATTGATCGGCCGGTTGATAGCCGATCACGTGAGCGCCTGCCACTTCTTGGCCCTTGGCATCAAAAAAGATGATGCCGGGGGGGCCGAAGAGGCCGAAACGCTTCATCAGCGCCTTGTCATCGGCCGTGTTGGCGGTGACATCGGCTTGCAGCAGCAACACGCCGGCCAGCTTGGCTTGGACGCGCGGATCGTGGAAGGTGAACTTCTCGAATTCCTTGCAAGCCACGCACCAGTCGGCAAAGAAGTCGAGCATCACTGGCTTGCCAGCTGTCGCCAGCGCAGCGTCGAGCTCGGCCACCGACTTGACGCGCTTGAAGCTCGGGCCCTTGGCCACGGCAGCACCCTCACCGGCAGCGCCAGCGTGGCTGCTGCCAATCAGGTGAGCCAGCGGCTGCATCGGGTCTTGACCGCCCGAAAGCGCGCCCAACAACTGGGTACCACCGACGATGGCGATGATGATGCCCAGCCCCTTGATGAAACGTGAACCGCCCGTGGCATGCAGCGGCAGGCTGTCAAAGGCGTGCATGAACGAAGCGCTCACCAACAGCAAGGTCGCCCAAGCCATCATCAAGAGCCACGTCGGCAGCACCGGGGTGATCATCCAAATCGCCACAGCGATCAGCATCACGCCGAAGAAGCGCTTGACGCCGTCCATCCAGCCGCCAGCTCGCGGCAGCAAGGAGCCGGCCGACAGGCCCACCAGCAGCAACGGGGTGCTCATGCCGCAAGCCAGCGCAAACAGCGCCAAGCCGCCCAAGAGCACGTCCTTGGTTTGGCTGATATAGACCAGCGCGCCCGCCAACGGAGCCGCCACGCAAGGGCCGACGATCAGGGCCGACATGCCGCCCATCAGGAACACGCCGATGTAGCTGCCACCTTCGATCTCGCTCGACTTTTCAGTTAACCGAGTCTGGATGAAGCTGGGCATTTGCAGCTCATAAAAGCCAAACATCGACAGCGACAAGGTCACCAGCAACGCACCAAAGCCCAACAACACGCCCGGCTTTTGCAGCGCAGCGGCCAAACCTTCACCGGCCAAACCAGCGGCCACACCGAAAGCGGTGTAGACCATGGCCATGCCCAGCGAATAAGCCACAGCCAACGTGAAGCCACGCAGACGCGAAACGCTCTCGCCTTGGCCGACGATGATTGAGGACAGGATCGGCACCATCGGCAGCACGCAAGGCGTGAAGGACAGCAGCAAACCGGCCAGCAGGAACACGCCCACGACGGTCAGCAAGCTGCCTGAGCGCAGCGCGGCGTCGATGCCCGAGCCTTCTGACTTCTTGGCCGCAGGGGTGGAAGCCGCTGAGGCTGCGACTGCGGCAACTTGAGGTGCCGCAGCGACCGGGGTTGTGGCCGAACCCGTCAGCAACTGAGCCGATGCGCTGGCAGCGGGGTCGAAGCGAGCAGCTTCGTCATCGCTCAGGATCTGCACGCTGCTGAGCGCGCCACCCGTGCTGCTGACGCGCAACACTTGGGTACGCGGTGGGTAGCACAGGCCCTTCTCAGCACACCCTTGATAGCCCACGCTGAGCTTGAAGTCAGCGGTTGCGGCTTGCACGGGGATGCCCACAAGCAAAGTGTCGTGATAGATCTCGACTTCCTTGCCGAAGGTTTCATCGAACTTCTTGATCGCTGCCGGCAAGACCGGCTGGCCCAGCACCACCGACGACGGTGCGGCTTCGAAACTCAACCGTTCACGGTACAGGTGATAGCCCTTGGCCACCTCGATGCGCAACTCCACGGTGCGCGCATCGGCAACCCGGGCGCTCAGTTTGAATGCCTGATCGGGCTCCAAAAATTCTTCAGCGGCCTGCGCCGGCACAAGGGTTTGCAGCAACAGCAGCGTTAAGGTCACGGCTGCCATCAGCAGCCCTGTCAAACGCTGGCGTAGCCGCAGGGTCCATCCGCCCCCGGCGGCCCCCAGAACAATGCTTGGATTCATGGTTTTCTCGGTTGTTAACGAAGGTCTCTAAAGAACGATGGGCCTCATACACCCTCTTGGGTGAGATGACCCTCTTGATCAATCACCAGAAAGCCCACCCCCTGCCCACGCAGAAAATTCAGGGCATCGCCTTCCAGCAACATGGCGATGGTGGTCAAGGCCCCGGCGGCCAGACAGCCGGGGGCGACCACGCTGATTGAACGCCAATAGCTCACCGGCCAACCGCTGCGTGGGTCGAGGATGTGGCAATAACGCCGCCCTTCGTGCTCAATGCAACGTTCGTAATCGCCACTGGTGGCCAAAGCCCCGGTCGAAAGGTCGATCCCGGCGATCACCGCCCCCTCGACACGCGGATGCGCGATGCCCATGCGCCACGGCAAGCCATCGGACTGCGGCCCCAGCACCCGGATGTCCCCGCCCAGGTTGATGAAGCCGCTGGTCGCGCCCGCGTCGATGAGTCGGGTGGCGGCACGGTCAGCGGCGTACTCCTTGCCCAGCCCGCCGAAATCCAATTCCATGCCGCGCTGGGTGAGCAAGATCTGGCGCGACGCCTCATGCCACTGCACTTTGTCCCAGCCGATACAAGGCAGCACCGCCTCGATCTCCGCTTGCGTGGGTACGCGGCCGGTGCGGAAGTTCCACGCCCGCCGCAGCACGCCCGACGTCAGATCAAAACGCCCATGACTGCCCTGATAAAGCCGGGCGGCCAAGCTGAGCAAAGCCGCTGTCTCAGCATCCACCACCACCGCGCGACCACTGCCGGCGCTGATGTTGATACGCGACACCACGCTGTCAGCGCGGTAGCGCGAAAACTTGGCCTCGATGCGCCGCACCTCAGCCACCACTTCTTCCGCCAAGGCCCGCGCCCGCGCCTCGTCCAGCCGTGCTAGGCGCAGACGACACGGCGAGCCCATGGCCATGAATTCGAAACCGAACTCAGGCCCAGCTGGATGGCCTTCGGGCCGAACCATCTGGGATCTGGGCGATGAGGCAGCGTTCAACACGGTGTCGGTATCGGTAACGGTAACGGTGGTGGCATGGAAAGTCAGAAGCGGTAGCTTGCACCCAACTGGAGGAACGAGGCGTTGAACGGGTCGATGCCCGGAGAACCGGCCCCCGTCAGACGCCAACCTGCCATTTGTTTGTAGAGCTCGTACTTGGCGTCCAAGCTCCAGTGCTGGTTCAAGCGATAGTCCACCTTGGCACCCGCTGTGACCGCCCCAAAAGCCGACAAACGCTGATCCGCCGAGAAAAACGCCTGTCCTGACGGCGCTGTCCCCCCGGTCGGATCGAAGTAGAACGACGCTGCCCTTTGGGCGTAATAACGGGCACTCGGGGTGATGACGAGGCGCTCACCCACCGGGATCACATACGCCGTATCCACCGTATGGGCCTTGATGCCGTAGGTATCGCTGTAGTAGCGATAGCTGCTGCGCAGGGTGGTGCCCAAGGTGGGGAGGTGGTGATTCCAGCGCGCCAAAATCACCGTCGCATCGCGGGTCTCCGGGCGCTGCTCAAAGTTCTTATAGGGGTCATTCAGATAGCCATTGGCCATCTTGAAGGTCAGATTGACTTGCACCAAATTGAGCGGATTCCAAGCCTGAGTCATCCCCACGATGAAATCCATCGAGGTTTTCGTCTTGCCCACAGCCGCCAGATTGACCGAATTGATCGCATCGTTGGAGCCACCGATACCGGCGTTCCAAGTGGTGTTTTGATTTTCGCTGGCCATGCGGCCGTCGATGGACCAAGAGTCAGAGACGTAATCGTGCTCAGAGGAGTGCGCCATGCCCGTGCTGATGGCGGCACGATCAAAGTAATGCGTCACCTTCAAGCCAAGCTCTTCGCGGGTGTCATGCATGCCACCGACACCGTTGACCACCTTGGTGGCGGTCGAAATATCGGTGTGAGCGCGTGGTGTCGCACCCGAGACCTGATCGCGCACCAGCGTGCCATCCAAGGACCAACGCTCGCCCAAGGGGGCGATCAAGTTCAACGCAGCCGCACCCACGTGGATGCGATCCAGCCCGGGCTGCGAATCGTTGTAGTTGAGCCACTTCACCGACAGCGAAGCATGTTCCGGTGCCAGCTCGGCGTGCGCTGCTTGGGGCATCACCCCCGGCAAAGCCAAGGCCGCCAAGGCCAAAGCACCCAGCGGACGAGACTCAGCGCGCGCCGCCAAACCCTCGTTGTCTTTATCAGTTGCAGCCACAGCCACCTCCACCCACGCCATAACCACCCGATGCGTTTTCCTTGCTGCTGTAGATGTGCTGGACAAAGCCTTGATCAAGCGCGTCTGTCTCCATCGTCATTTCTTTCTTGGCCAGGTCGGCCTTTTCCCAAGGTTGGGGAGGCTGGAGCGTGCTGCACCCCGCCAGCAGCGCCACCAGCATCAAGCTGGCAACGCCTGAACGGCGCAGGCATGTCATCGAGAGGGTCATGGGGGGTCTCCTTGGATTCAGCTCGTCATTTTTTACTTGGCCGAAGCAGCAGCCAACGCCTTGCTGATCTGCTCTTCGAGGTGATGGCGGTCTTCCTCGCGGAAACCACCGTGCTGCTCAATGACCTTGCCATCCACACCGATCAACACAGCGGTGGGCATGCCCTTGATGCCGTAGGTACGCGGCGCTTCACCCTTGGGGTCGAACGCGACTTGGAACTTGGCGGGCATATCCACGAGGAACTTCTCAGCGTCGCCCTTCTTGGCGTCGAGATTGACGGCCAGCACTTGCAAGCCCTTGGGGCCGTACTTGGTCTGCATCTCGTTCATCCACGGGAAGGACTGCTTGCACGGGCCACACCATGAGGCCCAGAAATCGAGGTAAACCACCTTGCCTTTGAAGGAAGCAAGGGTCAAAACGCCCTTGGCGCTATCCACATGGATCTCAGGCGCAACTTCACCGGCATTGGCAGCCAAGGCGGTCATCGGAGCCGCAACAGCAGCGGCGAAGGCGAGAGCGATCAAACGTTTCATGGTTCAGTCCTGAATCAAATTGAATGAATACTTTGAAAAAACGGGCCGGCACTTGCGCGCCAGCCCGCCAAACCCGACGCAAAGGTCGGATAGGGGTCAACCGTTGAGGCGGGCCAGTACCTTAACGCGCCGCCTTCGCCAGCGGCAGACGCCGGCGCAAAACAAAAGCCGCACCACCGAGCATCAGTACCCAAAGCGGGTCCATCGGACGATCCACCCCGCCGAGCGTGCAACCGCCACCACCGGCGTTGTTGCCGGTGGTCACCAACCCAATGCCGGTTCCGCTAAACGTGAGGGTGCCCGGAATCTGCCCGGTGGTGGTGATGTCGAGTGTCGCGGTCTTCGCGCCTGCCGAGGTTGGCTGGAAGGTGGTGGTGAGGGCGCATGTGGCCCCAGCAGCTAACGTACCCACCGTCAGGCAATTGCCTGTGAGCGCAGTGAACTCCGTCGAAACAAAAGCCGGCACCACCACCGTGGCCGAATCAGGACCGGCATTGGTCAAGGTTGCTGTCACAACAGCACTGGTGGAGCCCACCGTCGTGGCCGGAGCCACTGTGCTACCGGACCAACCCAGTGCCGCTAGCACATTGGTGCCTTGGCCGCTCATCGCCACCGCGTTAGTCGTCGGGGTAGCGTTGGTGGTCAAGGTAAGGGTGTCTTGCACCGTAGTACCAAGACCCGTGGGGGTGAACAAAATATCCACGCTGCATGTGGCGGCCGGAGCGACAGCAGCCCCCGAGCAAGTATCGGCCCCCGCGACCTTAGTGAATTGAGTACCTGAAGTCAGGTTGGCCGAGGCCACATTCAGCGTAGCCTGACCACTGTTGGTCACGGTCACAGTCTTGGTCCGCAACGCATTGCTCTGACGAGCCACATCCACGCTGCCAAAGGCCAAGGTGGTCGGACTTAAGGTCACCACCGGCAAGGGATTGCAGCTACCGCCAATACATATCGCTGTACCACCCGCAGCACTGGCGATGTACACCGCTAAGTCGTTGTATTGACTATCCGAAATGGTCGTTCCGTAGAAGGACATCCCGCCCTTGTTGGCCACGACCGCGTTCTTAATCACTTGGGCACTGATACCGTTTCTGATTTTGTTCGTGCCTGCGGCAGGACTGGCTCCATGACATCCACCGTTGGAGCATGAGAGGGGCGTGACCGTGTTGTAAAGGGTCGATCCGTTAGCTGCTGTAGCCGCCACCGCCCCACCGGCCACAGAACCGAGAGCCGAAGCCATCAAAACGGCGGACAAGAGCGGACGCAACGAAGAGGTCCGTGAAGCAAGCTGGCGGTGAGTTGTACGCATAAATAGTCGGTGTGTCGGTTGCTCAGGTTTGAGGAAATGCCATAGACAGAATCGTAACGATGGGGGGTGGCGTTTGTCTGAGTCGTTGCTTATCAGCCACCACCGCCCCCGCACCTCACACCGGACTTTTTACACAGCTTGGCGGCTAGCGCGACGACGCCACACCAAAGCGGCACCACCCAGCATCAACATCCAAAGCGGATCCATCGGTTGATCAGCTGCACCGAGGGTGCAACCGCCACCGCTGCTCGTCGCAGCAGGCGCAGCAGCCGGAGCCACCGCCGTGCCACTCAACGCCACCGAAACCGGCGGCACACCATCAATACTATTGACCGTCAAGGTGGCGGTCTTGGCACCAGCGCTGGTCGGCGCAAAGCTCACCACCACCGTGCAGCTGTTGCTGCCCGTGGTCGTCGGCACCGTTGCGAGACTCAGGCAGGTACCGCTGGTAAGGAAGTCCGACGCGTTGGCACCTGTCACATTGACCGTCAACGCCTGCGCTGTGGCCGATTGGCCGACGTTGTTCAACGTGATGGTCTGGGTGGTCGTGGTGCCGGTGGTCACAGCGGTGCCCACGGTCACGCTGGGAGCAGCCACACTCGCCAGCGCACCTGTCCAGTTCAGCACCGGGGCCGTAGCAATCAGCGTGTTGCCCGTCAGGCTAAGAGCTGCCGTTGTGGCCGCATCGGACGTGATGGTGATCGGAGCGGCTGTTCCGGTTGCAGCTGCGCCAGCACCCGTGAAGGTGACATCCAAACCGCAAGTCGCTGCGGCAGCAATCGTGGCCACACAGGTGTTGGCTGCCGCGCTAAAACCAGCCGGCAAGGTGATGGCGGAGATCGTCAGCGGGCCGGTACCCGAGTTGGTCAAAGTCACATGCTGCAAGTTGCTTGTGCCACCGGCCAAGGCGGTGAAACTCAGGCTTGATGCGCTCAAGGTGATCGCAGGTGCCGTGCCCGTGCCGCTCAAAGCCACCGTATGTGTGCCGCCATTGGTGGTGGCGATGCTCAGGTTGCCGCTGGCTGCGCCGGCTGTTGTCGGTGCGAAATTGGTGGTGATGTTGCAGCTAGAGGCCGCAGGCAAAGTCGCGGCACAGGTGGTCGAGCTGGTAAAGCCAGCCGGAGCGGTGATGTTGATCCCCGTGAGATCAGCGTTACCCGAATTGGTCAGCGTGATGGTCTTGGCCGTGCCCGTGGTGTTCACGTTCACGTTACCAAAGGCCTGAGCGGTGCTCGAAGACAAAGCAACCACTGGCGCAGGAGCTGCTGTGCCCGTGCCCGACAGAGCGACGGTTTGGGTACCGGCATTGGTGACGATACTCAGGGTGGCCGAGGCCGCAGCAGCCGTGCTTGGCGTGAAGGCCGTGGTGAGGGTGCAAGTAGCGTTGATCGCCACGCTGGTGCAGTTGTTCGTCACGGCAAAAGCGGCGTTGCTCGACGTGGCCGAGGACACCGTCAGTGCGGCCGTCCCTGTGTTGGTGATGGTGACTGTCTGGGTGGCACTGGTCGTGCCGAGGGTGACGGTACCGAAGGTCTGCGTGGTGACCGACAGAGAAGCGATGGGCGCTGTGGGAGCCGGGCAGGCCACGGTGGCTGCTGGGGCCGCCGCAGTCGGCACCGTCGTCGAAACACACGAGTAAGCCGTGGCAGCACTGATCTGACCAGCAATGTAGGCAGCCAGATCGTTGTAATCGCTGTCCGTCAGAGCAAAGAACTGGCCGGGTTGGTACATCGCCATGCCGCTACCCACGCCACGGCCTTGAAAACCATAAACCGCATTTTTGGTGTTGGCGGCGACGGTACCGTTTCTGATCTTGCTCGTATTCGTTGCAATGTTATGGCAACCGGCACAGCTCTTTGATGCGAACAATGCAGCCCCATTCGTAGCACTCGGCACTGCCTGCGCCGCAGCGCCACCGGCCAAGGTCATCAGGGTCAGGGCGGCACCGGCCACGGCCGAGCGCGACAGAGCACGAGAAGAAGAATGTAACGTCATGGTGAGGTCTCGATCTGAGTGGATAAAACGAACCCAGTGGGTTCAGGCGAGGAACGAAGAACGGCGACGGCGCAATACCAGCGCCGCAGCGCCCAGCATCAACAGCCACAGCGGATCAGCCGGCTGGTCGGTATGACCCAACGTACAACCCCCAGCGCTGTTGGCCGTGGAAAGGTTGCCGACTGAGCCCGCCGAGGAGGTCGAAGCCAAGGCGGTAGCGCTCAGGGTGATGGCCGCTGGTGCGGCCCCGCCTTGGGCGGTCAGGCCCAGACTCACCGACTTGGCACCCGCCGTGGCGGGGGCGAAGGTCACGGTGATCTGACAACCCGTGCCCGCAAGCAAGGTGACACCGTTGACACCCAGGCATGAGCCGCTGAGATTGAAATCAGCCAGATCCGGCCCACTCAATGCCAGCAGCACCCCGGTCGCTGGGGCGGCACCAGCGTTGCTGAGCGTGAAGCTGTAGGCCATACGCGTACCCACGGCCACCGAGGTGCCAAAGCTGAACGGTGCGGCGTTATTCCAGTGCAGCAACGCCGTGGGCACCCCCACCGCCACCCCGGTGCCCACCATGGCGATGGCAGGGGGTGATGGACTGACGTTGGAAGCGATGCTGATGCCAGCCTGTACTTGCCCGGAAGCAACGGGCGTAAAGATCACCGTGATCGTGCAACTGGCCCCCACAGCCACGCTGGTGCCGCAGGTGTTGGTGACCGTAAAGGCCGCGTTGCTGCTGGTGATCCCCGTGAGCGTGAGCACCGCATTGCCAGTGTTGGTCAGCGTCACCGTTTGAGCGGCTGTGGGTGTACCCACCGTGGCGTTGAAATTGAGGCCCGTGGCGGGTGACAACGTGATGGCTGGAGCAAGAACCGCTTGGGCGGTGCCCGTGCCGCTCAACGCCACGGTGTTGGGCGAACTGCCCGCATTGCTAAACAGGCTCAGTGTCCCAGACGCAGCCCCTGCGACTGTAGGCACAAAGTGGGTGGTGATGACACAGCTGGCCGCCACCGCCAAGCTGGTGCCACAGGTGTGCGAAGCCGTAAAGACGGGGTTGCTCAACGTGATGGCGCTGATGCTCAGGGCCGCATTGCCGGCATTGGTCAACGTGACCGTCTGGGCCGCACTGGTGAGGCCAGTGGTCACAACACCGAAACTTTGCGTCGCACTCGACAACGACACCACGGGGGCCGTCACCACCGGAGCCGCCCCCGTGCCGCTCAACGCCACAGTGTTGGGCGAGCTGGCCGCATTGGTCACCAAGCTCAGCGTGGCCGAGGCTGCCCCTGCGACTGTAGGCACAAAGTGGGTGGTGATGACACAGCTGGCCGCCACCGCCAAGCTGGTGCCACAGGTGTGCGAAGCCGTAAAGACGGGGTTGCTCAACGTGATGGCGCTGATGCTCAGGGCCGCATTGCCCGTGTTGGTCAACGTGATGGTCTGGGCTGGGCTGGTGGTACCCGTCGTGATCACACCGAAGGTTTGCGCGGCACTCGACAACGACACCATGGGGGCTGTGACGACCGGGGCAACGCCCGTACCACTCAGCACGATGGTGCTGGTCCCCGCATTGGTCACGATGCTCAGGTTGGCCGAGGACGTACCGACCACGGTGGGCGCATAGGTGGTGTTGATCGTGCAGCTCGCACCCACCGCCACGCTGGTGCCGCAGGTGTGGCCGACGGCGAAGACGGGATTGGTGACACTGATGGACGTGATCGTCAGCGCCGCCGTACCGGAGTTGGTCAGCGTCACCGTGTGTGCCGTGCTGGTGGTGCCGGTGGTCACACTGGGAAACGACTGAGCCGCGCTAGAGGACAACGTGGCGACCGGCGCAAGCACCGTCGTACAAGAGCCACCCATGCACGTGGCCAAAGCAGCATTGCCGCGTGCCGTCGCAATGTAGAGCGCAAGGTCGTTGAAATCGCTATCGGTCAGGGTCAGGCCGCCGGTCAAGGCTGGCATATAACCCGACATCGCCCCCCCAGCCAAGAAAGCACTCTTCGTAGTTTGGGCACTCACACCATTCCAGACTTTGGCCGTATTGACCGCTGGTGTGGTGCCATGACAACTGAAACAGCGCGCCGAGTTATAGAGCGTTTGTCCGTTGGCTGCACTGGCGGCCAACGCACCATCCGCTGCACACCCAAGAGCCGCGATCAACAAGGGGCCAAAGAAGCGACGAGGGAAAGACAGCATGGGCGTGGACCGGCTAGATGGACAGGGCAGTTTGTATTCTATAAATGGGAAGCTGTCCCATTTGTCATTTTCGGTATCGTCCCGAGGCGTTGCATGAAGACTTGCTTAGCGCATCACCCCAACGGCTTGCGCCGGCGCAAGACCCATGCCGCACCCGCCAACATGAGCAGCCACAGCGGATCGGTCGGTTGATCGGCCCGGCCCAAGGCGCAACCCCCTCCGCCCGTCGTACTGGCAGCCGAAGCGTTGGTGGTGCCCGTGGTGCCCCCCCCCGTGCCGGTCGTCGTACCGCCGGTATTCGCACAGGCCACCGGCGTGGCCATGGCGCTGGCCGTGGGCACACCCGCTGACGTGCAAGTTGCGACAACACCACCACCCACGACCTGAGCAAGGTATGCCGCCAAATCGTTGTAATCGCTGTCGGTCAGTGAATTCGGTTGACCGATGCTGTACTTCATCATCTGGGTACCAATGGCGATGCCGACCAAGCCATAAGAAGCGTTCTTGATGTTGGCGGCATCCACGCCCAGCTGGATATGGCCCACATTGGTGCTGATGGTTTTACCGCCATGGCACAGCTGACAATTCATGGCCACATACAACGCACCACCGTTGGCAGCGCTCTGCGCCCATGCGCCGTGGCTCAGGGCACCCAGAACCATCGTCACCAAGGCACTGCGAAGCGCCGAAGCATACGGAAAGCGACGATGGGTCTTTGACATGAAGCATCTTTCAGATGGGGTGGGCGCGATGTTACCCATTTCATCGCCCACCTCAACAGCCCGAAAGTCAGTCACGCTTGGTCACGCGACGTGCGCGCAGCACCCAACCAGCACCCAGCAGCATCAACAACCACAACGGATCGGCCGCTTGATCAGCGCGACCCAAGGTGCAGCCGCCCAAACCAAATTCACCCTTGGGGTTGGTCGTGGCGATGTAGGCCGCCATGTCGGAAGCCTGTTCAGCGGTCACGAAGGCCAAAGAACCCATGCCGCCCTTGTTGCGCGCAATGGCACTCAAGGTGCTGCCTGGATTGGTGGCCTTGGCAATGTGCTCACCGCCGTTGGCCGCACCACCGTGACAACCGGAACACATCGCGGTGTAAAGCACTTGGCCACGATCAGCCGGCGTCGAAGGGGTGCCAGCGGCCACATCGGCGGCGATGAAAGCGGCTACATCGTCAAGCTGGGTCGCCGTCCAATTGAATCGCAGCGCATACCCTGCCGCAGGGTTCATCGCCACGGGGAACTTGGCCATGGCGTTTTGAATCACCGCTGCGCTCACACCCAAACTCACGCGTGCATTGCCCGTGGCCGGCACCGGACCATGGCAAGCCGCGCAACTGCTGGCGTACACCGCACGGCCGTTGACGGCGTTGCCAGTCGCACTCGCATTCACATCGGCAGCTACATACGCCGCAATGTCAGCCACCTGCACCGAAGACAAGCCCACCAAAAAGGGCACCATTTTCATGGTCGGGCTGTTCGTGGTGATCGCTGCCTGCAACGCGGTTGCCGTAGTGGCTTTTTGCACATTGAGCGTGCCCACTGCCGGATTAGTGCCACCGTGGCAGCCCTTGCAATTGGCGTCGAACAGGCCCTGCCCTGTGGTTGCATTGCCAGCCGCAGCTTGGGCTGACACCGCACCGGCACCCAGCAGGCTCAGAGCGGCGACGGCGGCGCAGAGGAGGCGACGAGGTGCAATGAAGCGGTCAAGGTACGACATGGTGGGCAGCTCTTGGTGAGAGGCGGTTAAGAAAAAGAGTCAACGGAGCGCAGTGTCCATGCAGACGCCGTTTTCTTCCTGATCCTTCCCTTAGCTTCAGCCCCCTTGCTAAGCGTATGCCAAACAAATCACGCTTTAGGGGCTCGCCGCAGACCCAGCACCCCGATGGCACCCGCCAGCATCAATAACCACAGCGGATCAAAGGGTTGGTCAGCACGACCCAGGGTGCATCCGCCCTCAAGCCAACCCTTCAAGCCACCCGTCGGGCCCGCAGCACCGATGTAGAGCGCGATATCGGTGGCTTGTTCGTTCGTCAAAAAAGATAGCGATCTCATGCCACCTTGATCGCTGGCAATGGCGCTCAAGGTCTTATCGGGATGCGTGGCCTTGACCATGCGCTCGCCCCCACGAGCAGCACCCCCATGACAGCTGGAGCACATCGTGGTGTAGAGCACCTGCCCACGATCTATCGGCGTCGAAGGCGTTCCAGCAGCCACATCGGCGGCGATGAAAGCCGCCACGTCGTCAAGCTGGGTTGCTGTCCAGTTGAAGCGCAGCGGACCATACGAGGTCGATGGACCCATCGCCGACGGGAATTGGGTGATCGCGTGCTGAATCACTGCGGCACTCATGCCCAAACTCACCCGTGCATTGCCCGTGGCCGGCACCGGACCATGGCAAGCCGCGCAACTGCTGGCATACACCACTCGGCCGTTGGCGACGTTGCCGGTGACATTGACAGTCACATCGGCAGCCACATACGCGGCAATGTCAGCCACCTGCACCGAGGACAGCCCCTGCAAAGACGTCTGGCCCTTCATCGTATTGCTGGTCGTGGTGATGGCCGCTTGAAGCGCGGTGGCCGTGTTGGCCTTTTGCACATTGAATGTGCCCACAGCCGGGTTGGTGTTGCCGTGGCACACCTTGCAGTTGGCATCGAACAAGCCCTGACCCGTGAGCGCATTGCCCGCCGCTTGAGCCGACACCGCACTTGCTCCCAGCAGGCTCAGGGCCGCTACAGCCGCACCAAGGAGGCGACGGGGCGCGATAAGGCGGTCAAGGTACGACGACATGATGGCGGGCTCTTAGGGCGAAATTAGGAAAACTCAAGCTTTGGCCGACCGCCGCAGACCCAGCACCCCGACGGCACCCGCCAGCATCAGCAGCCACAGCGGATCCAAGGGTTGATCGGTGCGACCCAAGGTGCAGCCGCCACCAGAGCCACCAGAAGTGGCTCCCCCGCCCATCGAGACCGCGATCTCGGTGGCTTGTTCGGTGGTGACGAACCCCAGCACGCCCATGCCGCCTTTGTTGCGCGTAATGGCACTCAATGTTTTGGCAGCATCACCCGCTTTCGAGAAAGAACCGCCATGGCAGCGCGAGCACATCGCGCTGTAAATCGTCAGACCCCGTTGCGCCGGGACCGAAGCCGTGCCCGCAGCGACATCGGTGGCGATAAAGGCAGCCACATCATTCAGCTGGGTCGGTGTCAGGTTGAAGCGCAAGGCATAGGGCACACCGGGGCTATAGACCGCCGTCGGCGACATCGCCAAAGGGAACTTGACCATGGCGTTCTGGATCACCGCCGCGCTCATGCCTAAGTTCACCCGCGCCGCCCCCGTGGCCGGGGCTGAACCGTGGCAACCCGCGCAGCTGCTGGCATACACGGCCCGACCGTTGGTCGCATTGCCGCTCGCCATCGCACTCGTACTCACATCGGACGCTACATACGCCGCGATGTCAGCCACCTGCGCCGAAGTCAACGCAGCCAAAGAAAGTTTGGCCGCCATCGTCGGGCTGGTGGTGGTGATCGCCGCTTGCAGAGCAGCTGCAGTGGTCGCCTTCTGAACATTCAGTACACCGGCCGCTGGGTTGGTGCCCCCATGGCACATCAAACAATTGGTATCGAATAAACCTTTGCCGGTCGTGACATTGCCCGCCGTGGTTTGAGCCGACACCGCGCTTGCACCCAGCAGGCTCAGGGCGGCCACAGCGGCGCAAAGAAGGCGACGGGGCGCGATAAGGTGATCAAGGTACGACGACATGATGGCGTGCTCTTAGGTGGAAATTAGGAAAACTCAAGCTTTGGCCGACCGCCGCAGACCCAGCACCCCGACGGCACCCGCCAGCATCAACAGCCACAGCGGGTCGGTGGGTTGGTCAGCGCGGCCCAGCGTGCAGCCGCCCGCCACCGTCAAAGCTGGGTATTGGGCGGCACCCGCTGTGGCGCTCTGATTCGTTTGAGCGGTCTGAGCGGTGCTCGCGTAACTGGCACCCGTATTGCCCCCGGGGATCGCCACGGTACTGGTCACGGTACCTGACACACTGGCCACCACATAAGCCGCAATATCCGCAGCTTGGGCAGCATTCACGCTCAACCCGAACATGGCCCGCTCTTTGGTGATGGCCCGAAGGGTGGCTGCGCCGCTGGCGGCTTTTCGGATGCCTTGATGTCCGGTAGCAGGCGTAGCACCGTGGCAAGCCACACACATGGCAAACAAGGCTTGACCCCGGTCAATCGCCGTGGTCGGCGTGGTCGGTGCCACCGGAGCCGTGGTGCCCCCATTGGCGACATCAGCCGCGATGAACGCAGCCACAGCGGTTAAGTCGGTGGCCGTCAAGGCCGTCAGATTGGGGCCGCGCATCACTGCGAACGAGGTGATCGCGTTCTGGAGCACGGCCGCACTGATGCCAAGTTGAATGCGACTGGCACCCGTCGCCGGCGATGCCCCATGGCACATCGCGCAATTGTTGGCGTAGAGCGTGGCCCCGGCTGGGGTCACAGTTTGTGCTTGAGACACCCCCACCCCACCGAGCCACAAGCCCACAGCAGAAAACCCAGCGGTCAGGGCACGGCGAGAAAAGGAGGGCGAGTTAAAAGGCAGCATGGTGGGCAGCTCGGGAAAAAATCAGCAAGAAGCAACAAAGGACAACGGGCCGAAGTGTCCATGCAGACTTCTTTTTTTTCCTGATTCTTCCCTTATGGGCCGCCGATAACTTGCTTACAGAAGATCCATGTTCACGCTTTGGTCGACCGCCGCAGACCCAGCACCCCAACGGCACCGGCCAGCATCAACAGCCACAGCGGGTCGGTGGGTTGGTCAGCGCGGCCCAGCGTGCAGCCGCCCGCCATCATGGCTTGTTCGCGGCTGAAACCACCCCGACCGCCGCCTTCGCCACCCCCATCACCGCCCCCACCTTCGCCATCACCGCCCGTGAACCCCGTCGTGACACCGACCCGTTGACTGCTGACGTAGGCCGCGATCTCTGAGGCCTGCGCGCTGCTCAGGCTCATACCGCGCATGGCTCCCACCCGCGCGATGGCATTCAAGATCGCTGAAGCGCTGGTGGCTTTGCCGATACCACTGCGGCCGCTGGCAGGGGTACCGTGGCAGCCTGAGCACATACCGTACAGCGCTTGGCCATTCGAAACGCCATTGGACGGCGCGGGGGTCGTGGTCGTGGGGGTGCTCCCGCCACCCGCCACATTGGCCGCGATGAAAGCGGCAAGGTCAGCGGCCTGGGTCGCACTCAAACTGATACCACGCATTGCCGCCACATTGAGCGTGGCGTTCTGGATGACCACCGCACTGGTGCCAAGCTGAATTTTGGCCGCCCCGGTCGCAGGTGTCGGACCATGGCAACCAGAACAGCTGGCATAAAGAGCTTGGCCGTTAGCGACGCTTTGCGCTGATGCCGTCCCACCCCATCCCGCCAAGATGGCCAAGGCCAAAGCGGCGGAGGCGGCTGAAGCGCTGGGAAAGTGGCGATGCCAAAAGGAAGCGGAAGATGCGCGCATGGATTTAGATGGGTGAGGATGGGGGCGGAGGGCATTCTTGCGTTCCAGCCATGAAGAATTCCTGAACGAGGGATGGTGGCGTCCCACCTTATCGGTACCATGGCGTCTTGTTGCCATCCTGTTGCCATCGAGCTGCTTTGATCCGTGGTGAGCTGGCAACGCTGAGAGGGCTTGAGCATTGATCGGCGGATCAAACGAGAGCCTCGCCTAGCGAGTTGGTCCTTTGCGTTGGAACCCCCGAGATGCTGCTGAAAACCCTGCTCTCTGAGCTCACCCCCAACAACCGCGAGCTACACCGCCCCTCCGTGGGCGAGGCGAGCGGTTTTGCGCCATCAGCCCCCCCGCCGGGGGGTTTGAGCAATGGCTCAGGCTACGCGTCGCAGTCCTTGGCGTCGGGTAGCGGATTTGCCAGCACCGCCATCCTTGAAGAAGCGGTGCGAGCGGTCCACGATGCCCCCGGTGGGGCGCAACCCCAACAGGTTTACGACCTGTTTGTCAGCGGCTCGCCCGCCCAAACCCTGCGCCTGCATCTGGCCCAAAGCCACGCTGAGCAAGCCCACCCCACCACTCAGCAACGCATGATCACGCTGTTTGATCCGGCGCGGGTCTGGGCTGGAGCGGTGGTGCGCACGCTTTCAGACGCCACCGGCCAGCCCGTGGACCGAATGCATGTGCGCGACCAAGGCACCTTCAAGTCGCTGGCCACCATCGAGCGCACCAGCTTGCCGCGCAACAGCGATGAGATGTTGCGTATCTATCACGCCGATGTGCCCGGCCGCAGCAGCGACATCGCCAGCATCCCGCTCACCTTGATGGAGCGCTCGGATTTGGGCGCGGTGGTGGTGGATCATCAGATGCACCCCTCCTCGGTCGATGAGATGCTGCGCATGCTGCAAACCGTCACCGCCAGTGCAGATTGGCGCTGCCCGCACCTGCTTTTTTTGCTACCCACCGGGGCGCACTGGATCGTCACCAAGATTGAACGCACCGTCTGGCCGCGCCATATCCAAGTTCAAACAGTCAGCGAGTCGATCAGCAGCGCCAGCGGGGTTTGGAACAAACTGCTCGGCCACTGGCAGCATGTTTGTCTTGCAGCGGCAGCGGGGACCGCTGGCAACGCAACACACGCCAGCCCCCCATCGGTCCATACCCCCATGGCGGCGGCGATGGCTCCGCAGCAGCAGGCGACGCCCCACCTCACGCCACGCAACACCCTGTCTGGCCCGCTCACCCTGATCACGCCAGACACCACCCCCGCCTCGCTGCCCGAGCTGTTGCGCACGGAGTGCTTATTGCAAGATCTGATGCAGGTGGATGGCCTGATTTATGTCGCCATCGCCGATGTGCGACGCGGCAATGTCTTTGCCGGCAGCGGCTACGGGCCGGACATCGACCGGGCCGTGCAAGCGGGCAGCGACATCCTGCGTGCGCACCGCGACTCTCTGCGCTCTCTGGGTCACTGGAAACCCAACGAGCCGGTGGAAGAAATCCTCGTCACTGCGGGCACGCGTTATCACATCCTGCGCGTCCTGCCGGCCCACCCCGAATACTTCCTGCTGGCGGTGCTCGACAAGCTGCGCAGTAACTTGGCCATCACACGGTTCCGTGTCATGGAAACCATCCAAGCCCTGGGCTAGGTGGCGGGCGGGGCTAGTAGGATGGCGGGATGAGCCAAATCGCCGCCTTCGACTACGACCGCCCCTCCGCTTCGGGCACCACCTGCATCGCCCATGCTTGGGCGAAGGTGCCCGCACCCCTCAACCCGGCTGAACGCCTCGCCCTCAAGGCTCGCGCCCGCCAACTGCTGCATGAACGCCAAGCCGTCTTGGTCGCTCACTACTACGTGGAGGGCGATTTGCAGGACTTGGCGCTCGAAACTGGCGGCTGCGTCTCTGACTCTTTGGAGATGGCCCGCTTCGGCCGCGATCACAGCGCTCAAACCTTGGTGGTGGCCGGGGTGCGCTTTATGGGCGAGAGCGCCAAAATCTTGTCACCGCACAAAACAGTGCTGATGCCCGATCTGGACGCCACCTGTTCACTCGATCTCGGCTGCCCAACGGATGACTTCACGGCTTTTTGTGACGCCCACCCTGATCGCACCGTGGTGGTCTACGCCAATACCAGTGCGGCCGTCAAAGCGCGGGCCGACTGGATGGTGACCAGCTCCTGCGCCTTGGCCATCGTGAGCCATTTGCATGCCCAAGGCCAAAAAATCCTCTGGGCCCCGGACCGTCACCTTGGGCGCTATATCCAAGAACAAACCGGCGCTGACATGCTGATGTGGAATGGTGCGTGCATCGTCCACGATGAATTCAAGGGCGGCGAGCTGGAGCTGCTGCGCCAAGAGCATCCGCTGGCCAAGGTGTTGGTGCATCCCGAGTCACCCGCTGCGGTGGTGGCCCAGGCCGATGTGGTCGGCTCGACAGCGGCGCTGCTCAAGGCCGTGATGGAGCTCGACGCGCCTGAATTCATCATTGCCACGGACAACGGCATGTTTCACCGCATGCGCCAAGCTGCACCCAACAAGCTGTTGCTTGAAGCGCCCACCGCCGGCAACAGCGCCACGTGCAAGAGCTGCGCCCATTGCCCGTGGATGGCCATGAACGGTTTGCAAGGGCTGGTGGATTGCCTCGAACAGGGCAGCGGGGCCATCGAGATCGACGCGGCCATTCAGCGCGACGCGCTGCGCTGCATCGACCGGATGCTGGGCTTCACAGCCGCGACCACGGCCGCCGCCGGCATGGTGGCCCACATCGGTGCGGCCTGAACCACAGAGAGATCAGCGCCCCTTGCCGATCGGCCAAACCGGCAGGGCATCTGCATCACCCAGTCGAGCGCTACGCGCTTCACGCATCAACACCGTGGGGAAACTCACCGGCAAAGTCTCGGGGAAGTCGCGGCTGAAATGCAGCCCTCGGCTTTCGTGGCGCATCAGGGCCGAGCGCACGATCAGCTCGGCGCATTCGAGCAAGTTGCGCAATTCCAGCAAGTCGCGATTGACGCGGAAGTTGGCGTAGTAATCGTCGATCTCACCGCGCAGCAAGTGGATACGGTGCAAGGCGCGCTCCAGCCGCCGGGTGGTCCGCACGATGCCGACGTAGTTCCACATCACCAAGCGCAGCTCGTCCCAGTTATGCGAGATGACCACCTGTTCGTCACCGTCCTCGACTTGGCTTTCGTCCCACACCGGCAAGGGCAGCGGTGGCTCTTGGGTGTGCGCCAAGATGTGCTCGGCACACGTCTGGCCAAGCACCACACACTCCAAGAGTGAATTGCTGGCCAGTCGATTGGCCCCGTGCAAGCCGGTATAGGTGGTTTCGCCCACGGCGTAGAGCCCCGGCAAGTCGGTGCGGCCATGCAAATCGGTCACCACCCCGCCGCAGGTGTAATGCGCAGCCGGCACCACGGGGATGGGCTGTTTGGCGATGTCGATGCCCAAAGCCAAGCAGCGCGCATGGATGGTGGGAAAGTGCTCTTTCAGGAAGACCTCGCCCAAATGGGTCGCATCAAGCCAGACGTGATCGACGCCGTGCTTTTTCATCTCGAAATCAATCGCCCGGGCGGTGATGTCACGCGGCGCAAGTTCGGCGCGCGGATCATGCGCGGGCATGAAGCGGGTGCCATCGGGCAAGCGCAGATACGCGCCCTCACCGCGCAGCGCCTCGGTGATCAAAAAGCTGCGATCTTGCGGGTGGTAAAGACAGGTCGGATGGAACTGGATGAACTCCATATTGCCCACCCGGCAGCCCGCACGCCACGCCATCGCGATGCCGTCGCCGGTGGCTGTATCGGGGTTGCTGGTGTAGCGATAGACCTTGCCCACCCCGCCACTGGCCAGCACCACGGCGCTGGCCGGCAGGGTCTCGACCCGGCCCGTGCTGATATCGAGGGCGTAAACACCGTAGCAGCGCGCCCGCTCTTGACGATGCAAATGCCGCGAGGTGATCAAGTCCACCGCCATCCACGGGTGGCGCAATTCAATATTCGGGTGCTTAGCGGCCTCAGCCAACAAGGCTTGATGAATCGCTCGGCCGGTGGCGTCGGCGGCGTGGGCGATACGCCGCACGGTGTGCCCACCTTCGCGGGTCAAATGCAAACCCAGTGGTCCCGTTGGATCGGGTGAAAACGGCACACCGCGCTCCACCAACCAAGCCACAGCACCCGCGCTGCGCTCAGCGATAAAGCGTGCGGTGTGCTCATCGACCAACCCGGCACCCGCATCTTGGGTGTCGCGCACATGGCTTTCGACACTGTCATCGTCACCATCAAAAACTCCGACGATGCCCCCTTGCGCCCAAGCCGTGGCCGCTTCGTCCAAGTGACGCTTGGCCAAGACAATCACCCGGCGATCAGCAGCCAATTGAAGAGCCACGGTCAGGCCGGCAAGGCCAGCACCAATCACCACCACAGGTAGGTGATTCTCAGGAGCTTCTTTGGGGACATCCGAAGGAAAATGCATTGCATCAATCGAGGTCATGGTCTTATCGCGCGTCGGCAAGTCGTGGATGATAGGATGGTTCGGCCCCTTCCCTGCCGCAGGACTCACGATGCAACCCTTGGAAATCGCATGGACCGCCTCTTCGACCTGAATAGCCGCCCCAGCGTGCCCACGCTCACTGAGCGCACTGACTCGACAAGCACCAAGCGGCTCGATGAAGACGGTGGCTATGCGACCCAGTTCGTGCGCAATGCCGACGACTATCTGCAAGAAAGCGGAGACATTGGCCGAGATGTTGGCAACGGCACGCGTGAGTTGTTCGTCTCTACGGATGCCGCCGAAGCGCTAGAAATCCAATTCGATCACCGCAAGCCGGTCTACATCGCCATCCATGATGTTGCCGCCAAGGCTTCGCTGAAAATGCTGGCGGGTGTCGCCGCCGCCGTGGACCGCGCTTGCGCTCATCTGGTGATCCGCCGGCAAGGTTTCGGCACCACCTTGGCCAGCATTGAGTACCTAGACTGCCCTGTGGAGGGCGATATGCGCGGCTTGCGTATGTACTCGACAGCCATCGATGCCGACACCGTCACCCGCACTCACCTGACCCGTGCTCTGTTTCGTTACGCCGCCTTTTGCGTGGTGGTGGTCGGCAACTTGCCCACGCACGCCATTGCGGAAGAACTGCGGACCTTACGCGAACACCTGGCCCAAGGATCCACCCCCAACAATTGGCGTTGTCGCGACATGCTCGTCATGCCCTTGATGGCCAACCCGGCACTGCCAGACATCGTCCGTGAGCTCACGGCCGGCACCTGCGTCAATGCCACCGTCACCGCCCCGGTCAAACGGCCGGTCGATGTCTGGCCCATCCTCAGCGCAGCATGGAATAAGCGTCAGGCTGAACTGCCCGAAGCCCTGCGGGGCGTTTGGCTCGATACCCAAAACGATGCCCTTTTGAGCGACTCCTTCCCCGCAGGGAACACGGCTCGCCCGGTGGCGCGGATGGTGGCTAACCCGATGGATCGGTTGGTGCAGGATTTGTCGGCTCAACCCGGTGTGATCAGTTGTTGCCTGTTTGAGATCGAATCAAGCCGAGTGATGGCGGCAGCGGGCACGCTGCACAGCGGACCTGACATGGCACGGCGCGGTACGCTTTTCTTGGCCGCAGCCCTGAACGGCCGCCGCCAACTCGGCCTGACCGCCCCCGTTGAGGAAGTCATCATCCTCGGGGGCACCCAAGCCTTGGGTCTGCGCACGCTGCAATCGCAGCGCGACTTGGCCGTGCATTTGATCTACACCCCCTCGGAGACCGATTGGCCGGTGCTGCGCCAACGTATCCACACGCTGGATGCAGCGGTGCCACGCAGCCCGGTCATCTGAGTGGATGCGCTTGGGCGCGCGCACGCTCAGTGCATCAAGGTGGTCGTCACGCGGCCAAAGTCGAAGCCACCCTCGGCAGAAAGTCCCACCGGAATCACATCCTTCGGCCCGAAACGTCCTTCAAGGATCAACTTAGCCACCGGATTCTCGATGCGGCTCTGAATGGCCCGCTTCAAGGGCCGGGCACCGAAAACCGGATCAAAGCCCACCTTGGCCAGTTCAGCCAAAGCCTCGGGCGAGACCTCTAAGCCCATGTCCATCTTGGCCAGCCGTGCGGCAAGACTCTTGAGTTGAATCTTGGCAATCGAGGCAATGTGCTGCGCATCAAGCGCATGGAACACCACGGTTTCGTCGATGCGGTTCAAAAACTCTGGCCGGAAGTGCTGCTTGACCTCGCCCCAGACGGCATCGCGAATCAACTCGCTGCGCTGTCCCGCCATCGCCATGATCAGGTGCGAGCCCAGGTTGCTGGTCATGACGATCACCGTGTTCTTGAAGTCCACCGTGCGACCTTGACCATCGGTGAGTCGGCCATCGTCAAGCACCTGCAACAGCACGTTGAAGACATCGGGGTGCGCTTTCTCGACCTCGTCGAGCAAGAGCACCGAATAGGGCCGCCGCCGCACCGCTTCGGTCAGATAACCGCCCTCGTCGTAGCCGACGTAGCCGGGCGGCGCGCCGATCAGGCGTGAGACGGAGTGCTTCTCCATGAACTCGCTCATATCGATGCGGATCATGTGCTCTTCGCTGTCAAACAGAAAACCCGCCAGCGCCTTGCACAGCTCGGTCTTGCCCACACCCGTGGGGCCAAGGAAGAGGAACGACCCAAGCGGCCGGTTTGGATCAGAGAGTCCCGCCCGCGAGCGGCGAATGGCGTCACTCACCGCCACGATCGCTTCACTTTGGCCCACCACCCGTTCGTGCAACTTGGCTTCCATCTTGAGCAACTTGTCGCGCTCGCCTTGCATCAGCTTAGCCACCGGAATACCCGTGGCACGGGACACCACTTCGGCGATTTCTTCAGCCCCCACCATGGTGCGCAGCAACTGCGGGCCTTTACCTAGGCCGCCCGCTGCCTTGCTGGCTTCTTTGGCTTGAGCCTCCTTAAGGCGCTTTTCCAGTTCCGGCAACTTGCCGTATTGCAACTCGGCCACCTTGTTGAAATCGCCTTTGCGCTTCCATTCCTCGATCTGGAACTTGGTGCGATCCATCTCTTCTTTGACCTGAGCCGAACCTTGGGCAGCGGCCTTTTCGGCTTTCCAGATCTCTTCCAGGTCAGCGGCTTCGCGCTCCAGTTTGCTGATCTCGTCTTCGATCAAGCCCATGCGCTTTTTCGAGGCGTCGTCCTTTTCCTTGCGCACCGCCTCACGTTCAATCTTGAGCTGAATGATGCGGCGGTCCAGCTTGTCCATCACCTCGGGCTTGGAGTCGATCTCAATCTTGATCTTGGCCGCCGCTTCGTCGATCAAATCAATCGCCTTGTCGGGCAGAAAGCGGTCGGTGATGTAACGGTGGCTGAGTTCCGCCGCTGCCACGATGGCCGGGTCGGTGATCTCCACCCCGTGATGGACTTCGTACTTTTCCTGCAAGCCGCGCAGGATGGCGATGGTGGCTTCGACCGTGGGCTCGTCAACCAGCACTTTCTGGAAGCGCCGCTCCAGCGCAGCGTCCTTCTCGACGTACTTGCGGTATTCATTCAGCGTGGTGGCACCGATGCAGTGCAACTCGCCGCGCGCCAAGGCGGGCTTGAGCATGTTGCCGGCGTCCATCGCGCCTTCGGCCTTGCCGGCACCGACCATGGTGTGCAGCTCGTCGATGAACAAAATGATGCGGCCTTCGTCCATGGCCACTTCTTTCAGCACCGCCTTGAGGCGCTCCTCAAACTCACCACGGAATTTGGCCCCCGCCAAAAGGCCCGCCATGTCGAGCACCAAGACGCGCTTGTTTTTGAGGCTTTCAGGCACTTCCCCGTTGATGATGCGCTGCGCCAAGCCTTCAACGATGGCGGTCTTGCCGACACCCGGCTCGCCGATCAAGACGGGGTTGTTCTTGGTACGGCGCTGCAAAACTTGGATCGCGCGGCGGATCTCGTCATCGCGGCCAATCACCGGATCGAGCTTGCCGAGACGAGCCCGCTCGGTCAGATCCAAGGTGTATTTCTTCAGGGCTTCGCGCTGGCCTTCAGCTTCGGCCGAATCGACCTTGGCCCCACCGCGCACCGCTTGAATCGCACTTTCCAAGGCTTTGCGGGTCAGGCCCGTGCCACGCAAGGCTTGGGCGAAATCAGTTTTGGCCTCGGTCAGCGCCAGCAACACCATCTCGCTGGCGATGAACTGGTCGCCCTGTTTGCCGGCTTCCTTTTCGGCCGTTTGCAGCAGGGCAATTAGCTCGCGCCCGGGTTGAAGCTGCGCGCCTTGCACGGCAGCGATCTTGCCCAGCGCCACATTCACCGCCTCATCCAAAGCACGCAACGCCACGCCAGCGCGCTGCAAGAGCGAGCGCGGGCCGTCGTCTTGTTGCAAGAGCGCCTTGAGCAAATGCGCGGGCTCGATGTAGGGATGATCGGCCGCCAAAGCCAAGCTCTGGGCTTCGCCAAGGGCTTGTTGTAGCAAAGTGGTGAACTTGTCGATACGCATGAGAGAGTCCTTCGGTGATCTTCAGCTCTGGCTTGAAGCTGAGGCTCGCGCCGGGCTTTTCAAGGGGCCGCGCGTATCAGTGTGCTCTTTCCAAACAAGCTCTCGACCAGATCGACCACCAGCTCGGCAGTGCGGTTGCGCACGTCCAGCGCGGGATTCAGCTCCATGATGTCCAGCGAAGCAAGCCGGCCGGTATCGGCGATCATCTCCATGCACAACTGCGCCTCGCGGTAGGTCGGACCACCGGGCACGGGTGTGCCCACGCCGGGTGCGATGTCGGGATCGAGAAAATCAACGTCAAAGCTCAGATGAAGGTGGGTATCGGGGGTATCGGCATCCACATCGGCCAAGACTCGCTGCATCACAGCCCGCATGCCGATTTCATCCAAGGTGCGCATGTCATGCACATCCAGCTGCTGGGCATGCACAAAGCGTTTTTCCTCAGGGTCCACGCTGCGCACCCCCACTTGCCGAAAAGCATCCATCGCTACCGCCGGGACGTGGCCCGCGAGCTGCACCAGCGCCTCAGGCCCAAAACCGGCCAGCACCGCCACCGGCATGCCGTGCAAGTTACCGCTGGGGGTGATGGTGGCGGTGTTGAAGTCGGCGTGGGCATCGAGCCAAATCACCCGTAATTTGCGACCTTGGGCGCTGCAATGACGTGCCACCGCGCTGATTGAGCCCATCGCCAAGCTGTGATCCCCGCCCAGCAACACGGGCACATGCCCCGCCGCCAAAGACGCCAACGTGGCCTCATGCACGCCAAGGCACCAAGCAAGTACCTCGGGCAAATGGCGATAGCCGCCTTGAGCCAGCTGCCAAGGGTTGGCGGGGCCGGTGACGTTGCCCATGTCTTGCACCCATAAGCCCCGCGCCCGCAGCCGCTGCGCCAAACCGGCCACCCGCAAGGCCTCCGGCCCCATGGAGGCTCCCCGCACCGAGGCCCCCACGTCGGTGGGTGCGCCGATCAGATCAAGGAGGGTCGGCATGGCAAGAACGCCTCAGACATCGACGGCGTATTCGCCGCCTTCATCGCACTGTGAGCCGTCCAAGTCGTACTCGGCCACGATGGCCGCCCAAGCCTCTTCGGCGGTTTCAACAAAATGGACCAAGTTGACATCGTTGGGGCTGATCATGCCGGTCTCGACCAAATGGTCGAGGTTGATGAGCTTTTCCCAGAAAGTGCGCCCAAAAAGATAAATGGGTCGATGGCGACACTTGCCGGTCTGGATCAACGTCAGGGCCTCAAAGAGCTCATCGAGCGTGCCAAAGCCACCGGGGAAACAGACCAAAGCGATGCTGCGCATCAAGAAATGCATCTTGCGCAGCGCGAAATAGTGGAACTGGAAGCACAACTCGGGCGTGATGTAGGGATTCGGTTCTTGCTCGTGCGGCAACACGATGTTGAGCCCAATGCTCTTGCCTCCCGACTCAAAAGCACCCCGATTACCAGCTTCCATCACCCCCGGGCCGCCGCCGGTGACGATGTGAATGGGTGAGACCAAATTCACCGAAGCCGTGGTCACCAATTCGGCAAAACGGCGTGCCTGCTCGTAGTAACGCGACATCTCGACTTGTTGGCGAGCACTGCGCTGGGCTTGCTCGTCGCCTTGGGCTTCGGCCGCTTGCAAGCGAGCATGGGCTTGCTCCGGGGCCAAGATGCGCGCACTGCCGAAAATCACGATGGTCGATTCGATGCCATGCGCTTGCTGCACCAAGTCGGGCTTGAGCAACTCCAGCTGCACCCGCACGGGACGCAACTCATCGCGCAGCAAGAATTCCGAGTCGGCAAAGGCCAGCCGATAGGCGCTGCCCGGCTTGTCGTACAGCGAGACGGGCTTGGGGAGCGCGGCGTCTTCTTCGGCACTTGGAAAGTTGCGGGCGGTCAACCGATTTGGCGGTGACCGACGATGGGGCTTGCTCGGTTTACTCGGTTTGCTCATGGGTCGCTTCTGAAAAAAGGCGGCCCCCAGCTTATCCCAGACCGTGGCAGACCGGGCAGTGCAAATCAGCCATCACGCGGATTTCGCGCCACTGCATGGCGCGTCCATCCAACATCAGCAAGCGCCCGCCCAGCGTGGTGAGCTTGGGCGCATGGATCAACGTCTTGAGCGCCTCGGCGGCTTGCGTGGCACCAATGATGCCCACCAAGGGCGCGAACACCCCCATCGTGGCGCAATGCAGCGCCGGCACCGAGGCGTCCGGGGGGAAAAGGCAGGCGTAGCAGGCTTGACCCGGTTGCCCCCACACTGCCACTTGACCATCCCAACCCACGGCGGCCCCGGAGACCAGCGGCTTGCGATGCATCACACACGCCGCGTTGATGGCTTGGCGGGCGGTGAAGTTGTCGGTGCAGTCCAAGACCAGATCGGCACGCGCCACCAAGGCGCGGATCGAGACGGCGTCCATCCGTTCGGTCACGCTATGGATCGTGATCTCGGGGTTGAGCGCCAAGAGTGTGTCCCGCGCCGACTCGGCCTTAAGCTGGCCGATGCTGGCTTGGCGATGCACGATCTGGCGCTGCAAGTTGGTCAGATCGACGCTGTCGTGATCGACCACCGTCAAGGTGCCGACCCCGGCCGAGGCCAAGTACATCAGCGCCGCCGAGCCCAGCCCCCCGGCACCAATCACCAGCACATGGGCAGCAGAAATCGCTTCTTGCCCTTCGACGCCAATGTCATCCAGCAAGACATGCCGGCTGTAGCGCAACAGCTGGCGATCATCCAAGCTCATCGTCACTGGGCTCGTCAGTTGGAACGCGGCTCTTCAACCTTGCGCTCGGTCTGGGTCTTGCTGACCATGACTGGCCGGCCCTTGAGCTGGTTCAACGCCTGCACCAGCGGGAAGTCTTCGGCCGTGCCGTACTCGGGCAGGCGCGGCACCGCTTTGTCGGTGCCCTTGGCAGCGTTGGCTTCTTCCATCTTCTTCAGGGCATCCTCGCGCGCTTTCTCACGCGCTTCATCCTTCTTCTCGCCCTTGTCGGCTTCGCCGGAGGCGGTCAGATGATGGTCGAGATCGGCTTCACGCACACGCAGCGCCGAGAACAGATTGCCCTGCGCGGTTTCGTCCACCAAGACATCGGGCACGATGCCCTTGGCTTGGATCGATTGGCCCGAAGGCGTGTAGTAGCGCGCCGTGGTGATCTTGAGCGAGGTGTTAGGCAGCGGCAGGCGCGTCATTTCGCTCTGCACCGAGCCCTTACCAAAGGTCTGCGAGCCCATGATGATGGCGCGCTTGTGATCCTTGAGCGCACCGGCCACGATCTCGCTGGCCGAGGCCGAACCTTCGTTGACCAACACCACGATCGGCACTGATTTGATCAGCGCCGACATGCCGCCCAAGGGATCAAAACCATCACGGGAATAAAACGCCGGCGAGGCCTTCAACAAGCTCTTCGACTCAGGAATTTGGCCATTGGTGGACACCACCACCGCATCCTTGGGCAAGAAGGCCGCCGAGATACCGACGGCACAATCGAGCAAACCGCCTGGATCGTTGCGCAAATCCAACACCAAACCCTTCAGATTGGGCTCTTGGCGGAAGATCTCTTTCATCTGCTCGGCAAAGTCACGCAGCGTCGGTTCTTGGAACTGGTTGACGCGCACCCAAGCGTAGCCCGGCTCCATCACCTTGGAGCGCACGCTCTTGGTCTTGATTTCCTCGCGGATGATCGACACAGGGAAGGTGCGGTTTTCGCTCTTGCGGAAGATCGTCAGGCTCACCTTGGTACCACTGGGGCCGCGCATGCGCTTGATCGCCTGATCCATGCTCAAGCCCTTGACGACGGTCTCGTCGATGCGGGTGATCAAGTCACCGCTGACCAAGCCAGCGCGGAAAGCGGGTGAGCCTTCGATGGGTGACACCACCTTCACAAGACCATCCTCCATCTCGATCTGGATGCCCACGCCGGTGAACTTACCGCTGATGCCCTCGCGGAATTCTTTGAAGCTTTGACCGTCGAAATACTGTGAATGCGGATCCAGCCCCGACACCATGCCGCTGATGGCATCACGAATCAGCTTCTTCTCATCGACCGTTTCAACGTATGAACGCTTGACCAGATCGAAAACAGCTGCAAGCTGTTGCATTTCTTCTAGCGGCAGCGGCGTGCTCGCACTGCGTGCCGTGGCCTGAAATTGCAGCGTCGTCAGCGCCCCGGCCACAGCACCCAGCGCTACCCAACTCGCAACCTTCAGTTTCGTCCCCATGACTGGCGATCCTCTTGATAAAACACGTCAAATTCAGCGCGACCCAACCCGGTCTGCATAGCCCCGCGAGTATAAGTTCCGACACCTATGGCCTCGCTGAAAAATAGAATACCCATATGTCTAAATGCCGTGTTGTCGTGGGTCTGAGTGGCGGGGTCGATTCCGCCGTGAGTGCGTGGTTGCTGAAACAGCAAGGCCATGAGGTGGTTGGCCTGTTCATGAAGAACTGGGAGGACGACGATGACTCCGAGTACTGCTCGTCGCGGCAAGACTGGATTGACGCCGCCTGTGTGGCCGACGTGATCGGCATCGACATCGAGCACGTCAACTTTGCCGCCGAATACAAAGACCGCGTTTTCGCCACTTTTTTGCAGGAATACCAAAGCGGCCGCACGCCGAACCCGGATGTGCTTTGCAACGCCGAAATCAAGTTCAAGGCGTTCCTCGATCACGCCATGCGCCTGGGCGCTGATCGCATCGCCACCGGCCACTACGCCCGGGTACGCCACAACCCCGTGCTGGATCAGGTTGAATTGCTCAAGGGCTTGGATCCGCTCAAGGACCAAAGCTACTTCCTGCACCGCCTCAACCAAGCTCAGTTGGCCAAGACGCTTTTCCCGGTGGGCGAGCTGCCCAAAACCGAAGTGCGCCGCATCGCCGCCGAGATCAAGCTGCCCAACGCCACCAAAAAGGATTCGACCGGCATCTGCTTCATCGGCGAGCGGCCGTTTCGTGAGTTCCTCGGCCGTTACCTCGCCAACCAGCCCGGTCTGATCAAGGACGACCGAGGTCGCGTCTTGGGCGAGCATGTGGGCTTGAGTTTTTACACCTTGGGTCAACGCAAGGGCCTCGGGATTGGGGGCGTCAAAGAGCGCGGGAGCGTGCGCGGTGGTGGCGAACACGACCCTTGGTTTGTGGCGCACAAAGACTTGGAGCGCAACGTGCTCTATGTCGTTCAAGGCCACGATCACCCTTGGCTGCAAGCCACCACCCTCAGCGCCAGCGACATCAGCTGGGTCTCTGGCAGTCCGCCACCCGCCGGCTTAGCCAACTCACTCAGCGCCAAAACCCGCTACCGCCAAAACGACGCCGACTGTCAGCTCAGGGTGTCAGAAGGCGATGGTCATGTGCGTTTGGACTTTCCTGTGGCCCAATGGGCCGTCACGCCGGGACAATCGGCCGTGCTCTATGACGGCGAGGTCTGTCTAGGCGGTGGTGTGATCCACGCTTGCAATGCCCCCACGCCCCGCTAAGCACCCCCACTGCACCCCGCCCTTTCGTTTCCATCCGCTTCGATACCGAGATTCATTTGCCTTCTTCTCTGCCCAAGTCTCCCGCTGCCCCTGGCGCAGCCCCCCGCCCGCGTGCCTTCAACCTCGCCAATGCGCGTCATCAGGATCGGCTGCCCAAGCACCTGAGCCCCGAGCAGGTGCAGCGCCTGCGTCAGGCCGCGTTCCAGTTGCCGCAAGCGGTCACGGCTGAGGACTTTCTCAGCGAACCAGCCACCTTCTGCGATACCGATCTCGACCAGCTCGGTCTGATCCTGCTGCAAAAAGCCATGCCGGGCGTGCGCCCGAGCAGATGGATTGCGCCCGAGCAGATGGATGCCGCGCTGGCGCACCTTGAGGGCTTGAACCTCAATCCGCAGACCCATGCGCTGATGCAAAACCGCAGCGCGACCCTCGAAGCCTTGGGGGTGCAGCGCAATGGTTTGCATTGGGAGCGGCGTGCGCGCCAGTCCTTGCAGCTCCAAGCCCAAGGCTGGCGCATCGCAGTGGCGTTCACGGTTCGACTGGACGAAGGCGCGATCTGGGCCTTTTTCCGCCACGGCGATCTGGCCGCTTTGCAAGCCTCCTTCGGCAGTGCCCCGGCTTATCCGCACGCCCAAGAGCTCAGCGCCCACCTCGAAACCTTGGTCGAGCGCGCCGGCAACCGCAATCCCGAGCACTTGAGCTCCTTGCTGCCCGCGCTGCAATCCGAGTGCGCCTTGATGCAGGACTTTGCCTCGCTCAAGCATGCCTGCCTGCGCGCCTTGGAACGCTGGGAGCACCGCGCCCATGAAATCAACACCCTCGAAGACCTGAACAGCGAGCTGGCTTTTCAGGGCTACCCGGACACCTTTGAGCGCGCTAGGCACCTAGAGCGCAAGGTCACCTTGCTGATCGGGCCGCCCAACAGCGGCAAGACTTACCAAGCCTTTGAGCGCCTCGCCAAGGCCGAAAGTGGCGCTTATCTGGCTCCGCTGCGCCTGCTGGCCCTGGAAGGCCGTGACCGCTTGCAAGAACGCGGCGTGCTGTGTTCGCTGCGCACCGGCGAAGAAAACGTGCCGGTTGAAGGCGCACGCATCACCTCCAGCACCATCGAGATGGTCGGCACGCGCGAGATCATCGACGTGGCCGTGATCGACGAAGCACAGATGATCTTCGACCCCAGCCGGGGCTGGGCGTGGACGCAGGCCATCGTGGCGGTGCCCGCGCGTGAGCTGTTCATCATCGCCTCCGAATACGCCGTCGAAACCCTCGAAGGCTTGCTGGGGCTATGTGGCGAAAGCTGCACCATCCAGCGCTTTGAGCGCAAGCAAGCGGTGCAGTTGCTGCCCGCGCCCGTGCCGCTCAACGCCTTGCACAAGGGCGATGCGGTGGTGGCCTTCAGTCGGCGCGATGTCTTGATGCTGCGCGATCAGATCTCCGCCCACGGCCATTCGGTGGCGGTGATCTACGGCGCGCTGCCGCCCGAAGTGCGTCGCCGCGAAGCCGAACGCTTTGCCCAAGGCGCGGTCTCGGTACTGGTGGCCACCGACGCCATCGGCATGGGCCTGAACCTGCCGATCCGCCGTGTGCTGTTCAGCACCATGACCAAGTTCGACGGCCAAGGTGATCGGCTGCTGACGGACTCGGAAGTGCATCAAATCGCCGGCCGCGCCGGGCGTTTCGGTCTGCACGAAGAAGGCTTCACGGGGGTTTTGAAAGAAGCCGAACCGTCGGCCGCCAAAACCTTGCGCCAGCTTCTGCCGCAAACACCGCGTGCGCCGCGCCAGTTCAAAGCGCCGGTGGCCCCGAACGGCTGGCACATCGACACCATCTCGGCGCGCTTGGGCAAAACCGGCCTGCACGAAGTGCTCAAGGTTTTCATGGACCAGCTCCAGCTCGACAGCGCCCACTTTGCCGTGGCCGAACTCGAACAAATGCTGACCTTGGCCGAGCAGCTCGACCAAAACGCCGCCAGCTTGAATCTGCGCCAGCGCTTTACCTACGCCCAAGCGCCGGTCGATACCCGCACCGAAGCGCAAGTGCAGGCCTTCTTGAGCTGGGCACGCAGCCACGCCGAAACGGGCATGGTCGCCAGCCCGTGGTTCCTGCACGAGGTGGATGAATACAGCCGCCTCGACCGCATGGAACAAGCCCTGCGCGCTTGCGCTCTGTGGCTCTGGCTGGACCTGCGCTTCCCCGGTGTTTACGGCGACGTCGCCGACGTCATCGACCTGCGCCACCGCTTGAACGACGGCATTGAGCGCCAGATCAAGAGCCACAAACCGCTGTGGCAATCAAGAACTGGCGGGCGGCCGCGCCAAGACCGCAACCGCTGATCAGATATCGATCTCCACCGCATCGCCGTGCAGCTCCATCAGCTCGCGGCGGGCGGCGGCTTCGCCTTTGCCCATGAGCTTGGTGAGCGACGCGGTGGTAGCTTCGACGTCAAGCGCGCCATGATCGACGCGCAACAAGCGGCGGGTATCGGGGTTGAGGGTCGTGTCCCAGAGCTGCTCAGCGCTCATTTCGCCCAAGCCCTTGAAGCGGCTGATGCTCAAACTGGCCGGGTCACGCACGCCTTCTTTTTTGAGCTTGTCGGTGACAGCTTGCAGCTCAGCGGCGTCCAAGGCGTAAATCTTGGTGGCCGGCTTTTTGCCTCGCGCTGGGGCATCGACCCGAAAGAGCGGCGGCTTGGCCACATAAATGTGGCCGGTCTCGATGAGCTTGGGAAAGTGGCGAAAAAAGAGCGTGAGCAGCAGCACTTGGATGTGCGAGCCGTCCACGTCGGCGTCGCTGAGGATGCAGATCTTGCCGTAGCGCAGGTTGCTCAAATCGGGCGTGTCCGCCGCCCCGTGCGGATCGACGCCGATGGCGACCGCAATGTCGTGGATTTCGTTGTTGGCAAAAAGCCGGTCACGATCCACTTCCCACGTGTTGAGCACCTTGCCGCGCAACGGCAGGATGGCCTGGGTTTCCTTGTTGCGACCCATCTTGGCGCTGCCCCCGGCCGAATCCCCTTCGACCAAGAACAACTCGTTGTCCGCTAGGTCGCGGCTTTCGCAGTCGGTCAGCTTGCCGGGCAACACCGCCACGCCCGAGCCCTTGCGCTTTTCAACCTTCTGCCCAGCCTTTTGACGCGCCTGCGCTTGGCGAATCACCAATTCAGCCAGCTTCTTGCCGTGCTCAACGTGCTGGCCCAACCACAGATCAAAAGCCGGCTTGACGTAGGCACTGACCAAGCGCAACGCGTCACGGCTGTTCAGGCGCTCTTTGGTCTGGCCCTGGAACTGCGGATCAAGCACCTTGGCGCTCAGCACAAAACTGGCACGACCAAACACATCGTCCGGCATGAGTTTGACGCCCTTGGGCAAGAGCGAGTGCATGTCGATGAAAGCTTTGATGGCATTGAAGAGGCCTTCTTTCAGCCCAGCTTCGTGCGTGCCGCCGGCCACGGTGGGGATCAAGTTGACGTAGCTTTCACGCAGACTTTGACCCTGCTCGGCAAAAGCCACGCACCACGCTGCGCCTTCGCCTTCGGCAAAGTTTTCGCTTTCATGGCTGCTGGCGTGATGCGCGCCCTCAAAAAGCGGAATCAACGGCTCGGCCAACAGGCTTTGTTGCAGGTAGTCGCGCAGGCCACCCTTGTAGAGCCACGTGAGGGTCTCGCCGGTTTTTTCGGTGCTGAGCGTGACCGTCACGCCCGGCATCAACACCGCCTTACTACGCAGCAGATGGATCAGCTCGGCACGCGGCAGCTCGGCGCTTTCAAAATATTTGGCGTCGGGCCAGACGCGCACCGCCGTACCACTCTTGCGCTCCGCACGCTCAGCCGGACGCAGCCTCAACGGCTCAATCACGTCGCCGCCCGAGAAAACCAGCTGCGCCACTTGCTTCTCGCGCCAGACCGTCACGGCGAGACGTGTCGCTAAGGCATTGGTCACGCTGACGCCCACGCCGTGTAAGCCGCCCGAGAAGCTATAAGCCCCGCCCGAGCCTTTGTCGAACTTGCCGCCCGCGTGCAGCCGGGTATAGACGATCTCAATCACCGGCACGCCCTCTTCGGGATGCAGGCCGAAAGGAATGCCCCGGCCGTCGTCTTCGACGCTGATGGAGCCATCAAGGTGCAGGGTCACCGCGATGCTGCGACCAAAACCCGCCAAGGCTTCGTCAGTGGCGTTGTCGATCACCTCTTGAATGATGTGCAGCGGGTTGTCGGTGCGGGTGTACATGCCCGGCCGCTGCTTGACGGGCTCTAGCCCTTTCAGAACACGGATGGAGGCCTCGCCATAGGCGGCAGCGCTGGGGGGAACGACGGCTTTCACGGGTACTTGACTAGACATATGGGCGCGGATTGTAGGGATGCGTAGGGATGCGCTTCAGCAAAGAGAGAATGATCCGGTGTTAGCCTATGCGGATGGTCACTTTGACCGTTGTGAACCGTTTACCTGCCAACCAAGATCAGGATCATTGCCATGAAGATGCGCCCTCTCCTCCTCGCCGCTGCCACCACCCTGAGCGCCTTCGGTGCCCATGCGGGCTCCATCAACGCCCTCAATGCACTGTCGCAGTCCGACTTCCGCTTGCTCAGCGAAGACTTGGGCGCAGCCGTGTCTTACAAGCCTTTGGTCCCGGCTGAGAGCCTTGGCATCATCGGTTTTGACGTCGGTGTCGGCCTAGGGGCCACCAAGCTGCAAAGCACAAACGTTTTGAACCAAGCCTCCGGAGGCTCGATCAATCTCAGCACCCTGCCTTTTGCCATGGTCCGCGCGCACAAGGGCTTGCCGATGAACATCGACGTGGGCGTGGCGCTGGGCACATTGCCGGGCACCGGCGTCAGCACCAAGGGCGCTGAGCTGCGCTGGGCCTTCTTGCCGGGCAGCATGGTGACGCCGGCGGTGGCGGTGCGCGGTGCTTATTCGAGCATGTCAGGTGTTTCGCAACTCGACGTCAGCACCACCAGCTTGGATGTCTCGATCTCTAAAGGCTTCTTGTTCCTCAAGCCGTATGCAGGCGTGGGTATCGTCCAAGTCAAATCGACGCCGAACGGCACGACTTCGCTTCAGGCTGAAAGCTTCACTCAACCCAAGACCTTCATCGGCCTGAACATGAACTTCATGCTGCTGAACTTGGCGGTTGAAGGCGACAAGACCGGCAACAACACCAGCTACGGCATCAAGCTGGGCGTGCGGTTCTAAGTTTTGACCAGCACGCTTTGCACGTGCTGGCCTAAAAATCACTGCCCTTGCAAAGGCAGCACTTTGAGACGGTAAGTCACGTCCAAACTGAACGTGCCTTGAGCGCCCCGGAAACGCAGCACGTGATCGCCGGGTGGCAGGGGTTTGAGCATCACGTAATAGCCGTCATCCACTGCGGGCGCATAGGTCGCCCGGGGCAAACCGCAGAAGAGATCGCCGTTGGGCGTGCTCACACTGAAGACGACCGACTGATGGCGGAAGCGCTCCAAGTGCTTGATTTCCACACCATCGACTTGAGCGCTGAGCTGCGCTCCTGTGACCCACGGAGCCACCAAAGCCCGCAAGTCAGCGACGGAGATACTGACCGAATCTTGACCACAGACCCCGGGCGAGTCGAAAGCAAAGGCGTTCAGCAACGGAAATAGCAAGGCTTTGCGCCCCGGAATCGTGCAAGAGCGCTCGGTCGCGCCCCCGAAGTTGCCGAACAAAAACCACACGGCTCCCCGTTGGCCGATGGCGCAGGCCTCGCCAGTCGAGTCAAGCACGGGCTGGACAGCGGGCGGCATAGAGGCCACAAATTGCCACCACTGTGCGGTCCATTCAGGAAACGACGTGCCGTAAGGGGCCGACGTGGGCGCAAAGTAGACGGTGTCTTCCGTGTCGTCATGGGCGACTGCGGGCGAGGCCCAAGTGCCCAAAGCCAAGGCGACAGCCAACACGCTTGTCAGCTTGGCGATTCTTGAGGTATTCATGATGGCGCTCCATCAAGAAAGATGACGCCGCCAAGGATGGCGAAAACTGGGGGTGCAGACCGGCCATCATGGACGGCGCACGCAAGATGGTGCGGCCAAAGACTGCGCCCGAAGCACGTTCATCCTAATCACAATGCTGACCCATGTCGAACCCACCTTTGCAGCACCCTACACCGCTATCCATACCCCAAGTTTTGCTCTTCAGCGGCTTGATCGTCACCTTGTCGATGGGTGTGCGGCACGGCTTCGGTCTTTGGCTGGCCCCGATCACCGGCACCCATGGCTGGAGCGTTGAGAGCTTTGCATTGGCTCTGGCTTTGCAAAACTTGGTCTGGGGTTTGAGCGGCCCCTTCACCGGCATGTGGGCGGACCGACAAGGCGCGTTGCGGGTGCTGATGACCGGCGGCGTGCTCTATGCGGCCGGCTTGGGTTGGATGGCGCAGGCCAACGATGCCCTGAGCTTCATCCTTGGCAGTGGGCTGCTGATCGGTCTGGCCCAGTCATGCACCACCTACGCCGTGGTCTACGGCATCATCGGTCGCAACATGCCGGCGAATCGACGTTCTTGGGCGATGGGTTTAACGGCAGCCGCCGGCTCGTTCGGGCAATTTTTGATGGTGCCGGTATCGAATCAGCTCATCAACACCCTCAACTGGCAAGGTGCGCTATGGGCCTTGAGTCTGTTGAGCTTGATGATCGTGCCCTTCGCTCTCGGCCTGCGCGAACCCAAGACGACTCCTTGTGAACCGCCATCGCCCGTGGTGACCACCACCACCACCGCCCCCCAAAGCGTGAAAGCCGCATGCAACGAGGCATTCAGAACCCCGAGTTTTCTTTGGTTGAGTGCGGGCTACTTTGTTTGCGGTTTCCAAGTGGTGTTCATCGGTGTTCATATGCCGAGTTTTCTCAAGGACCAGGGCTTATCCCCGGACGTGGCAACCACGTCCTTGGCCTTGATCGGCCTGTTCAACGTCTTCGGCACCTACGGCGTCGGCCTGCTGGGCCAGCATTGGCCCAAGCACTGGCTGCTCTCGGGCATCTATGCGAGTCGGGCTGTGGTGATCAGTGTCTTTTTGGCGCTGCCCATCACGGCGCTGTCCGTGCAGATTTTTTCCGCCGTGATGGGTTTGCTCTGGCTTTCGACTGTGCCGCCCACCAACGCGCTTGTCGCACAGCTCTTTGGTGTCAAACACTTCTCGATGCTTGGCGGTGTGGTCTTCCTCAGCCATCAACTTGGCAGCTTCATGGGGGTGTGGCTCGGTGGCAGACTGCATGACCTTAACGGCAACTACAACGGGGTCTGGTGGATCAGCATCGCCTTGGGCGTGATGGCGGCGCTTTGCAACTTGGCCGTGCGTGAAACCCCCAAGGATGGACGGATGCCAACATGAAGGGCCGCCATGTGCTTGGCTATCTCTTCGCGATCACCCTTCTGACGGGCGTTTTTCTCAGTTATGGCTCGTCGGATTTGGTCATTGATCTGAGCAATCGTCTCTGGGGCTGTGGTTGAAGGCAGATCACCGCATGATCGGTGTCGAGTGTCACAGTTAGAATCGCCCGATTCTGAGGACTGCAACCATCATGACACCCATCGTTGGCAGCATCGTGGCGCTTGTGACGCCCATGCACGAAGACGGCAGCGTCGATTTTGACGCCCTGCGCCGCTTGATCGACTGGCATATCGCCGAAGGCACCGCCTGTATTGGCGTGGTTGGAACCACGGGTGAATCACCCACCGTTTCGGTCGAGGAACACTGCGAAATCATCCGCGTTGCGGTGGAACAAGCCGCAGGCCGTGTTCCCGTGATGGCCGGCACAGGGGCCAATTCGACCCAAGAGGCGATTGAGCTGAGTCGATTTGCCAAAGACGTGGGTGCCACTTGCACTCTCTCGGTCGTGCCGTACTACAACAAGCCGACCCAAGAAGGCATGTACCAGCACTTCCGCGCGATCGCAGCGGCAGTGGATATTCCGATGGTGCTTTACAACGTGCCAGGCCGTTGTGGCGCGGACATGCTGCCCGAAACCGCCATGCGCTTGGCACAGATCCCAGGCATCGTTGGCATCAAGGAAGCCACGGGCAACATTGAGCGCGCTTGCTGGCTGATCCGCGAGGCCCCAGCTGACTTCGCGATCTATTCAGGCGACGACGGGACCGCTGTCGCGTTGATGCTCTTGGGGGGACACGGCAACATCAGCGTCACCGCCAACATCGCCCCACGCGCCATGGCCGACCTGTGCCGCGCAGCCTTGGCCGGTGATGCGCGGACAGCACGCGACATTCATTTGCGTCTGCTGCCCATCCACCGGCAACTCTTCGTTGAGCCCAACCCGATTCCTGTGAAGTGGGCCATGCAACGCTTGGATCACTGCGGTGGCACGATGCGACTGCCCTTGGTGCCCATGTCAGCAGGACTGGCCGCAGCGATGGATGCTGCGTTGCTCGATGTCGGCTTGCTACCCAAAGCCTGATTCATGGGGCCGACCAGAATGATCTCTCCCCCGCGAAATGCTGTACTTGCTGCGCTGATGACCCCCTCCATGTGGGTTGGGTGCGCAGCAGCACTCAGCATGGGTCTCAACGGATGTGCATCGGACACCCCGATCACGACCAAAGTGGACTACCGCACGGTCACGGTGCATGGCCCCGTCATCGAAGTTCCGCCCGATCTGACACAGCTCAACAACGACCCACGCTACCAGCCCCAAGCGGCCAGTAAAGGGGGGGCCATCAGCGCCAATGCGACCGGGGCAACAACCGCCCCCACCGATACCTCAGCACGGACGACAGCCAGCTTGACACGCAGTGGTCTGACCGTTGAACGCGCTGGAACGCAACGTTGGCTCGTCTCACCCCAACATGCGGATGAGCTCTGGCCCATGCTGCGCAGCTTCTGGCAAGAAAATGGCTTCAAACTAAGCTTGGACCGGGCCGATATCGGCGTCATGGAAACCGATTGGGCTGAAAACCGAGCCAAATTACCCCAAGATTTCCTACGCCGTGCGGTGCTTTCCAAAATCGCCGAAGACAGTTACGACACAGGTGAGCGAGATCGCTATCACACCCGCATAGAGCGCTTGGTTGGTGGAGGCACAGAGATCTACATCAGTCACCGAGGGATGGTCGATATCGGTGCTGGCGCAGGAGCCACACGGTTTCAGTCGCGACAAAATGATCCGCAACTGGAAGCAGAAATGCTTTCGCGCCTCATGTTGCGTCTGGCCAATCTGGATGCGGTGACACGTCCCGGTGAAACAGCCTCCGCGCAAGCGGCAGCCATGGTGAATAACGCTTCAGCGTCGATCGCACGAGCCCGGGTTCTACCGGGTTTGGCGGCCGCTTCGTTGCAAATCGACGAAGCACCTGATCGGGCTTGGCGTCGCCTGGGTCTGGCCCTGGACCGAGGTGGGTTTACGGTCGAAGACCGAGATCGGGGTCAAGGGATCTTTGATGTTCGCTATGTGGATCCCAAACTGGCGGGTAAGGAAGAGCCCGGACTGCTAGCACGGGTCTTCACCGGGGCAAAAACCGACGGCTACAACGGCGTGCGCTACCGGCTGGTACTTAAAGCGCAAAGCAACAAAGAAGCCACCGCACCCTCTTCATCGAGTGTGGTGGGGGTTTACGATGCACAGGGACTCCCACAAAACGACGACAACGCTCGCAGCATCGTGACAATGCTGGTCAACGATTTGCGCTAAACAAGAAAAGAAAAAAGAGAACCGCCCACAAAAAAACCGCTCGTAAGCGGTTTTTTTGTATCTCGCATGACAACAGCTTATCGCTGTTGTCGAGATGATCCGAATTACTTCGAAGCGGCAGCAGAAGCAGCCGGAGCAACAGCCGAAGCGGCCATTGCACCTGAAGCGGCGACGTCAGCCGATGCAGCTGCCGAAGCGGCAGGAGCCATCACGGGAGCCGGAGCCGGTGCCGGAGCGGCTTCAGGCTTCTTACCACAAGCGGCCAGAGCAGCAACAGCAATCAGGGAAGCGATCAGGAGCGAGTTTTTCATGGTTATCCTCAAGTCAAAGAGAGTCAGACAATTACCGGTAATTGAAGGGCCTCCACGACGTACGTGACATGTGCGACGTTCGCACCATCTGCGCTTCCTTGTAAGAAACGGCTCGCCGATCAGCCCCAGCGAAGACACGGAAGGCTCGAGCACTTCCAAGCCTAGCCCACGATTATACATAGGCAAAAGTTGAAAGCAGAAACGACCCTTCATTTGGGTGCGCTATGGTACCTGAAGTCACGAGGCCATCACACGCAACCAGCCGTCATCAACCCACTCTGCCAACTGGGCCTGAAGCTCTTCTCCAGAAGCGCAAAGCTCGGTCGCCGTCAAGCAACGCGCATCGGCCAAGCGACGCAGTAGCACAGCGTCTTCACCGCCCACTCGCCAAGACTCCCCATTGAGGTAGACGTACAGATCGTCGTAGATCATGCAGCTACCAGGATCAAGCATGACCCCAAACCCCGGAGTCCACGGCTCACCAAATTCGTAGTGGACCATGGCCTTGGGTTCACTCAAGTACTCCCCCAAGGCCCGAGCGATAGCACCCGGTTCGTCAATCAATCGACGCAAACCTTGCTCAGCGAAATCAACCAAACCCTGAGGCAATCGACCCGGCTCAGTCGTTGCAGCTTGGCCAGGATCCCGATAGATATCCGAGGAATCATCGTCCTCAACAGCGTCGGCCAATCGAAGGAAGGATTCTCGTGCCAGCTCAGCCCGGAACGGGGAGCGAAACCCCACGGAACAGGTCATGCACTCGCCACCGACAGCATCACCATCGTGGGCCCAGCCGGGAGGAAGATAAAGCATGTCACCCGGCTCAAGCACCCACTCCTCCTCAAATCGAAAGTTGGCGATGATTTTGACGGGCAAATCTGGGCGCAACTGGGCATCAGCCATCCGACCGATGCGCCAACGACGTCGCCCCTGCACCTGAATCAAAAAGACATCGTAAGAGTCGAAATGGGGGCCCACCCCACCGCCTTCGCTGGCCCAAGAAATCATCAAGTCATCAAGCCGGGCCTGCGGCACAAAACGAAATTGCTCTAAAAGCTCAGCCGCAGCGGGTACATGGAGATTGAGCCCTTGCACCAACACGGTCCAACCCGGTTGACTCAACGGCGGCAGACTACGACGTGCTATGGGGCCACGCACCAAAGTCCAGTCGGCATCAGCGTCAAGCCCCGACCGTTTAACCAAGCGAGATTCAACTTCCTCTGAGGCCAACAATCGAAACAGTTCAGCCCTTGCCACAGGAGGCTGGATACCCACAAAGGCTTGTCGCACCAACAAGGGTTTGCGCTGCCAATAGGTGCGCATAAATATCTCAGGACTGAGGCCGCCAAGCTGCGCGCAGGGTTGAGTCAACACGGGAACACCAGGAATGCAAGGCGTCACCATAGGATCAAGAGAAGGAGTGGATGTTTTCGACATGCCAGTATTGTGTGCTGGAGGCACCCGTACTCACCCGTACACATGCGAAAATTACGCCCATGCATATCCATAATCCCTGTGTCGTCACGCTGGTCTGGCGACTCGAAGATGCCCACGGACAGCTGATCGATGAACTTCCGGAGCCCTTGGATTTTTTCTATGGTGGCGAAGATCTACTCGCCAAAGTAGAAGAGGTTCTGCTCGGTCAACTTCCTGGATTTACCACCACGTTGCATCTCGAACCCGAGCATGCTTTTGGAGATTACGACGCTAATCTGGTTTTTTTCGAGGAACGCCACATCTTCCCAGAGCACTTAGAAGCAGGTATGCAGTTTGAAGGCCTGCCTGAGGGAAGTATCACCCCAGATCTGCCTGCGGACCTCCTGTACACCGTGACAGAGGTCTACGACACCCACGTCGTTTTGGATGGTAATCATCCTTTAGCGGGGATCGCTCTGGTGCTTCAACTCGAAGTCAAAGCTGTTCGATTGGCCACACCAGAGGAAACCGAACTACGCAGCGTGGGTGATACGGGCTTCAGCATGATCAGCCTTGCCCCTCCAGGCACGACCTTGCACTGACCACGTCAGAGACTGGCTCGACTTAATTTTTTCCAGTCGAGCCAAATCCACCCTCACCACGCCCACTATTTTGGACAAATGTGTCCACAGTGCGAAACTGCGCCTGCACCACCGGCACGATCACCAGTTGCGCCATGCGCTCCATGGGATGAAAAGTAAATGGGGTTGCACCACGGTTCCAGCAACTCACCATCAATGGGCCTTGGTAATCGCTATCGATCAATCCAACCAAATTGCCAAGCACAATACCATGCTTATGACCTAACCCTGAGCGGGGCAAAATCATTCCAGCCAACCCAGGATTACCAATATGGATAGAAAGTCCCGTCGGAATAAGTTCCGATTGGCCTGGTGCCAAAACAAGGGGAGCATCTAAACAAGCACGCAAATCCAATCCAGCAGATCCGGATGTTGCATAGCAAGGCAGATAATCTGCCATGCGTGGATCCAAAACTCTAACGTCAATGATATTCATATCAAACAATGCTTGATTCAGGTTTTGATTTATCACTTTTTTTGACATCAAAAATAAGTTTTACCTGATTATTATCATCAACATCGATGGTTATACGTCCACCACCGTCACTCAATCGACCAAACAATAGCTCATCAGCCAAAACACGTCTAATTGTGTCTTGAATAATGCGCTGCATAGGCCGAGCGCCCATTAATGGATCAAAACCATTCTTTGCAAGATAATCTCTTAGCCGATCAGTAAAGCTTACATCTACTTTCTTTTCTGCCAACTGAGATTCAAGCTGTAGTAAGAATTTATCAACTACACGAACGATGATGCTCATGTTCAACGATTTAAAACCGATGATAGCATCTAATCTATTTCTAAACTCTGGTGTAAACAACTTTTTTATATCAATCATTTCATCACCCGACTCACGGCCACCCGTGAAACCAATGACAGGTCGCTGCATTGTTTCAGCACCCGCATTGGTTGTCATGATAATAATTATGTTTCTAAAATCAGTTTTTCTTCCACTATTATCCGTCAAGGTTCCATGATCCATGACCTGAAGAAGAATATTGAAGACATCAGGATGAGCTTTTTCAATTTCATCCAACAAAAGAACACTGTATGGTTTTTTGGTAACGACTTCAGTCAGAAGGCCGCCTTGATCAAACCCCACATAACCTGGAGGTGCTCCAATAAGTCTACTAACGGTATGCCTTTCCATATATTCTGACATATCGAATCTGATCAATTCAATACCCAAAATAATGGCAAGCTGACGCGCAACTTCCGTCTTACCAACACCTGTTGGCCCAGTGAACAAATAAGAGCCAATCGGCTTATCTGGCTTGCCTAAACCAGATCGTGCCATTTTTATGGCACCAGCAATGGCATCAATGGCTGCATCCTGACCAAAAACGACATTTTTCAAATCTCTATCAAGATTTTTAAGTTTGCCTCGATCGTCACTAGATACAGTTGAAGGAGGAATTCTAGCAATTTTTGCCACAATTTCCTCAACTTCTATCCTCGTAATTGTTTTCTTCTGGCGGCTCTTTGGAAGAATTCTTTGTGCAGCACCAGCCTCATCAATCACATCAATAGCTTTATCTGGAAGATGCCGATCATTGATATATTTTGATGACAATTCAGCGGCAGCTTGAAGTGCCCCCAATGCATATTTTACGTTGTGGTGTTCTTCAAAACGAGATTTCAAGCCTTTGAGAATTTCAACGGTTTGTTCAATGGACGGTTCAACAACATCCACTTTTTGAAATCGCCTAGAAAGAGCCGCGTCTTTTTCGAAAATACCTCTGTACTCAGAGTATGTTGTTGCGCCGATGCATTTAATCAAACCCGAGCTCAACGCTGGCTTAAGAAGATTACTTGCATCTAAAGTTCCGCCCGATGCCGCTCCAGCACCAATCAATGTATGAATTTCATCAATAAATAAAATAGCATGCGAATGTTCTTTCAACTGTTTAATAACGAGTTTTAATCGTTGCTCAAAATCACCTCTATATTTTGTACCAGCCAAAAGAGAACCCATATCTAAAGAGAAGACAATGGCATCAGAAAGTATATCAGGCACATTACCATGAACAATCCTCCAAGCTAATCCTTCCGCAATAGCCGTTTTACCAACACCAGCCTCACCCACCAACAATGGATTATTTTTTCTACGCCGGCAAAGAACTTGAATAACACGCTCAACCTCTAAATCTCGCCCAATCAGTGGGTCAATATTACCCTCTTTTGCAGCGATATTCAGGTTATTGGTATATTGATCAAGGGGAGAGTTCTTTGTTTCAATATCTTGTTTATCGCCTTCCTGATGAGTCGAATGGTCAGGTGATTTAGCATCTGGACTATCCGATTTTTTTATACCATGCGCCATAAAGTTAACAACATCAAGGCGAGTAACGCCTTGCTGATGCAAATAATAAACAGCATGAGAGTCTTTTTCTCCAAAAATAGCAACGAGAACATTGGCGCCATTAACTTCTTTTTTACCGCTACCCGTTGACTGAACATGCATAATGGCACGCTGAATGACTCTCTGAAAACCCAAAGTTGGTTGCGTATCAACCTCATCAGATCCAGAGACAACAGGAGTGTTGTCAGAAATAAATTGAATAATACTTTTTCTGAGATCCTCGATGTTCGCCGAGCATGCTCTGAGAACTTCCGATGCCGACGGATTATCAAGCAATGCCATCAGCAAATGCTCAACCGTAATAAATTCATGACGCTGTTGTCTAGCCTCGACAAACGCCATATGAAGACTAACTTCAAGTTCTTGAGCAATCATACCGCCTCCATAATGCATTGCAACGGATGTCCAGCATTTTTAGATGCCAAATTAACTTGATCAACTTTTGTTGCTGCGACATCCCGTGAATAAACACCACAGATGCCACGACCTTCGTGATGAATTTTTAGCATAATTATTGTTGAAGTTTCTATATCCAAATGGAAAAACTGCTGAAGGATATAGACAACAAACTCCATTGGGGTGAAATCATCATTCAACAGCACAACCTGATAGAAAGGAGGCGGCTCAAGTAGAGAAAGGACAATCTCAGTTTGTGTGCTGCCCCCCCCGTCATCGGTTTTTGGGTGTCCCACTTGATGAGAAGCCGCAGTCGCCAAAACATCCAGAGAAATGAGCCCTTCTAAAGCTCTTTCAGAACATAAAAGCCAAGCCAGACTGGCATTTATGTTGGCCATAACGACCCATTTTTGAGTAGTCAACACTGTCATCCGCACATTCTAGAACGAATTGACCCTTGATTGCCTATTGGTGTCTTCCTCATTGACAGAATCGGCCTCTTGTTCTGAAAATCCATATTGAAAACATGGGTAACAGGAGACAAGCATGCCGCATGGAAATGTGAAGTGGTTTAACGATGTCAAAGGCTTTGGTTTCATCGAACCTGATGACGGCGGAGAGGATGTGTTCGCGCACTTTTCAGCGATTCAGATGGAAGGCTACAAGACCTTGAAACAAGGTGCTCGTGTCTCATTTGAGATTACCCAAGGTCCGAAAGGACGCTTAGCGCAGGCTATTTCTTATACAGACAGTCAGCCTGTCGAAATCTGATTTCTGAGAGACAAAAAATCGACCCCACAGGGTCGATTTTTATACTTTGCTCAGATTACATGTTTTCAATCATGACTTGACCAAAACCAGAGCATGAAACCTGGGTTGAATCTTCCAACAAACGCGCGAAATCATAGGTTACTTTTTTCGACAGAATTGATTTTTCCATCGAAGAAATAATGAGGTCCGCAGCTTCAATCCAACCCATGTGACGCAGCATCATTTCTGCAGAAAGAATTTCCGATCCTGGATTGACGTAGTCTTTTCCGGCATATTTTGGTGCAGTACCATGAGTCGCTTCAAACATGGCAATCGTGTCGGACAAATTCGCGCCAGGAGCAATCCCAATTCCGCCAACTTGGGCAGCTAAGGCATCGGAAATATAATCACCATTGAGGTTCAATGTTGCAATCACTGAATACTCAGCTGGACGCAAAAGAATTTGCTGCAAAAATGCATCTGCGATTGAGTCTTTTATAGTGATATATTTTCCATTTGTTGGATTCTTTATCTTGGACCAAGGACCGCCATCAATTAACTCAGCACCAAATTCATTTTTGGCTAACGCGTAACTCCAATCACGGAAACCACCTTCAGTATACTTCATGATATTACCCTTGTGAACAATCGTCACACTGGGCTTATCATTATCAATTGCGTACTGAATTGCTTTGCGAACCAATCGTTCCGTGCCTTCTTTAGAAACTGGCTTGATACCAATTCCAGAAGTTTCTGGAAAGCGTATTTTCGTAACACCAAGCTCTTCAATCAAAAACTTAATAAGTTTTTTTGCCTTGTCAGATTGTGCTTCGTATTCGATGCCAGCATAAATATCTTCCGAATTCTCACGGAAAATAACCATATCTGTCTTTTCTGGCTCTTTCACTGGTGATGGAACACCCTTGAAGTAATGCACAGGACGAAGACAAACATATAAATCAAGCTCTTGGCGAAGCGCCACATTCAGTGACCGAATACCACCGCCTACAGGCGTAGTTAGAGGGCCTTTAATGGAGACAACATAATCTTTCAATGCATGCAATGTTTCTTCTGGAAGCCAGACATCTGGTCCATAAATGCGGGTCGATTTTTCACCTGCAAATATTTCCATCCAATGTATTTTTTTCTTACCAGCGTAAGCTTTTTCGACCGCCGCATCGACCACCTTGATCATCACGGGGGTGATGTCATAACCCGTGCCATCTCCTTCAATGTATGGAATGATGGGCTGGTCTGGAACATTCAGGGAATTGTCAGAATTGACCGTGATCTTTTGCCCGTCATGGGGGACTGTGATGTGCAGGTACATGTAACCGACTCCGTGTTTCTACATTGAGAACTAGATAGGAAGACACATTCTACGTTAACAGGAAAAAAATGGAACTTACGCTTCATTTTTCTCAATACCAAATTAGGCGATGCACCAAAAAGATATCAGCGCATCAAATGAGTGCATCACATATACCTTCGACGCGAAGATGCCGATCAAACAATCAACCACACTGAACACCAGGAGAGGCCGCCGCTGACAGCATATTAAACAAAGACCAAGCACCGGCACCGACGACAGAAGCGCCAGCCAGTCTAAACGACATCAGGCCTCTCTGCCATGCACCTGCCACCCCCCTCTGACTTGGCGATGGTGCAGGGTTACTTTCAAGGAACATCCGCCAAAGCCATCCACCAGCATAAAGAGAAACCGAGCTAGCCAAGCCAAAAGACAACATGACAAAAGCACCATCTATCGGGCCACTGGATAGCGACGCAATCAAAAAAACGGAGTGCAGCACACCGCAAGGAAATAAGGCCCACATAGAACCTATACCTAAAGCTTGAATCCAAGACCTCATCATACTCAAAGGAGTATGATCAATTGAATTGTTCTTGGGTATCTTCAAATATTTAGATATACGTTCAATAACACTTTGGATGCTTTCTGGAAATTTACCATCCCAAAGCATCCATAGTCCAACAAAAACAATAACCAACTGAACGACAAGCCACAAAGGCTTTAACAAAGCCACCTTATTAAATAATGAAGCCGCACTAGACGTAATCATGCCGAATAAAGCACCGGCAATAGCATAGGATGCTAATCTACCCAACAAGACGGGAAGATATGATAAAAAATGGCTTGCAGAAAAACTATTATTGGCATTTGATCTACATTTTTTAGCTGTTTTCTCACAGAAAGCCCCACACATTGCAATGCAATGCGGTGAGGCTGTAAAACCAACTAAAGCTGCACTGATGTACAAACTAACAGTCATTACACGACCTTGGAAAATCTTTCGCGTACTCTATCAACTTGTAGGTATCTATCAAACACCATAGCTACATATCTAACAAAATACCAACCAAGGTTTGTTAATTGGAAGCCATCCTCATTGAGGATAAGTAATCCATCTTTGGCCAAAGTGTTGATTTCTTCTAATTCAGATTGGAAGTAGCTCTTGAAATCGATCAAGTGAGCTATCTGAATCGATTCAAAACTTAACCGGCCATGGCACATGATCGCCATAATCACAGATCGCCTCAGAACATCATCACGACTCAGATTAAATCCTCGTACGGTAGGCAAGGCATTTCTTGAAATAAACCCATAATATTCGTCTATATTTTTTGCATTTTGCGTATACGTAGAGCCTATCTTACTTATCGCAGAAACACCAAGGCCAATCAAATCACAGTCTGGCTGAGTACTGTACCCTTGAAAATTTCGATGCAAAAGACCTTGCCTCTTGGCAATAGCTAGCGGATCATCTGGAAGTGCAAAATGATCCATGCCAATATAACGATACCCTTTGGCTACAAATCCATCTAATGCAATTGACAACATGCCTAGGCGATCAGTACCTTTAGGCAAACTTTCTGTATGAATTCTTCTCTGAGGCTTAAATCGTTCTGGCAAATGCGCATAGCCATACATGGCAATACGATCTGGCCGTATTGAAGCCACCAAATCAATAGTGCGAGAAAAACTTTCAGGTGTTTGAAGTGGCAGGCCGTAAATTAAGTCAACATTGATTGATTGATACCCAATATCACGCGCGACCTTCATAAGCTCTTCAACCTGCTCAAAAGGCTGTACACGATGAACAGCTTTTTGAACATCTTGATCAAAGTCTTGAACGCCAAAACTTATTCTATTAAAACCTATTGCCTTAAGATTGATTAGCCGTTCTTTATTAACTGTTCTCGGATCAATTTCAATAGAGAACTCACCACCTTTTTCTAAATCAAATTTGGACCTTAGCATATCGAATATATGCGATATTTCAGAATCCGTAAGAAAGGTTGGCGTACCGCCACCAAAATGAATTTGACTAACGATTTCTCTTTGCCCGATGTGACCAGTGACAAGTGCCAATTCTTTTTCTAAAGCAACGAGATATTCTTTGCTTTTAGACCGATCTTTCGTGACAATTTTATTGCATGCACAGTAGTAGCAGACAGACTCGCAAAACGGTATATGAATATAAATAGACAGTGGCATAGCCACCGAGCCAGCGCTTAGGCGACGCTGCCTCAGTGCCAAAGCATGGAACTCATCTGTAGCGACCTCCCCAAAGCGATCAGCTGTTGGGTAAGAGGTGTAGCGAGGCCCAGGGATATCCATCTTCCGAAGAAGTTCCTCACTGAAATGGGGAGCTTCTTCATGCCCAGTCATAGGGGCATCATGGCTGCCAGAAAGGCAATCAGCGTTCAAAGGTGCGTTCATCCTGTGACTTTGCCTTGCAATAGCTTACTGACTTTGACTTAGCTCAATCTTTGACTTGTGACCATTATGGATCAGTCAGCCAACGTGAGGATGCGACTGACGCAACGCCCGCATGACTTTGGTTGATGTCGCCATGCACTGGACGGATAATCCGCCACATCATGCAAGAAGCCACTCCACCCTCTTCCCGAATCGACCCCTTGAAGGTCGCGTGCTCAGCCTGTAATTTAAGAGAGCTGTGTCTGCCTGTCGGCATGTCTGAGCAAGAGCTAGCGACCTTGGATAGCCTGGTCAGTAACCGACGGGTTGTGCGTCGTGGTGAGGTGCTCTTTCACGCTGGAGACTCGTTCTCAGCGCTCTATGCCGTTCGAACTGGCTTTTTCAAAACCATCGTCTCAGCGATTGATGGACGCGAGCAAGTCACGGGTTTTCAAATGGCTGGAGAATTGATTGGCCTCGATGGCATCAGCACAGACCGCCATTCTTGCGATGCGGTTGCACTGGAAGATGCCCAAGTCTGCATGATCCCTTACGCCCAACTTGAGACATTATCTAGAGAATTTACGCTGTTACAGCATCAGTTTCACAAAATCATGAGTCGTGAAATTGTCCGTGACCATGGTGTCATGTTGCTCCTAGGTAGCATGCGAGCCGAGGAGCGCTTAGCCGCTTTTCTGCTTAATTTGACACAGCGACTGCAAGCACGAGGTTTTTCTCCTTCAGCATTGGTCTTACGTATGACAAGAGAAGAAATTGGCAGCTATCTAGGACTCAAGCTAGAAACGGTCAGCCGTACTTTCTCAAAATTCCAAGATGATCAAATTTTGGAAGTCAAGCAAAGAGACATAAGAATACTCAACCAAGAGGCTTTACAACAAGTCGTTAATAGCGCTCAGTGTTGATTTTACACATAGAAAAAAGGCACCTATTTAGGTGCCTTTTTTATGCCTTGATGGCTACTTCATGCCGCCTGTCGCAGAATGATTTCTTCCTTCAATAGCAGGCCGATAAGATGGATTGTTCTTTTTCGAAGGATCAACTTGTAGATCTTCTGGTCCCGTAACCAAAACCGGATCTTGCCCTCGAATTGCAACCACGGCTGTAGTTAGTGCCGCGACGACGACAATCAGCGGACCAGCGATGACCAACCACATCATCTTCACCTGCCACCAAGGCACAGGTTGATGATTAACCTGTGGCCCACTTATATTCGAAGCTTTGGTTGTTTGATGATTCATTTTGTCCTCATTAAAAATACCAAGTGGTCAATGATCATTAGGATCAACGGGGGATCATAAATGTTGACTTCTCATGAACGATAACATCCTCGCCCATCCCAGCACTGCTGACGCGATGAACATCAAACTGGACTGGCTTGACACCTGAACCTTCTCGTTTTGCCGCGTCAAAAGGCAGTTCAATCGTCACTGTGAGCCACTCAGCTTCAGTGGGCGCAACCTTGATCAAATCATCGGGGACGACCTTGTAGCCTTGCAGGCCAGAGACCGCAATGCGATAGGTCTGCTTTTCCTCGGTGGCATTCATGATCTGAAGGCGATAGACGTTCTCAATACCGCCATCACCGTTGATTCTGGCCAATGTCGTGCGATCCCGAACAACATCCACCTTGAACGGCTCACGCGTCCAGACAGCGTAACCCAGTGCCATCACAATAACGACCAAGATAACGCTATAGATCAAGACGCGAGGTCTAAAAATCCGCATCAGCGATTGCTTATCGGTCAGATGCTGTTCCATGCCATGTTGAGTGGCATAACGCACCAAACCTTGTGCATAGCCCATCTTGTCCATCACACCATTGCAGACATCAATACAAGCGGCGCAACCGATGCACTCATACTGCTGACCCTCACGAATATCGATACCCGTGGGACAAACATGCACACACAAACCGCAATCAATGCAATCACCCAAACCAGCTGCTTTGGGATCAACTTTCTTACCCCGTGAACCACGAGGATCACCTCGTTGCGTGTCATACGTGATGATCAAAGTATCATGATCAAACATAGCCCCTTGGAATCGTGCATATGGGCAAAGATACTTGCAGATTTGTTCTCGCATGGAGCCAGCAAATCCATACGTTGCCGCGCCATAGAAGAAGATCCAAAACCATTCCCAAGCGCCAAAATCAAAGCTAGTTGCCTCAATCAGCAAATCACGAATGGGCGTAAAATAAGCCACAAAGGTAAATCCTGTCCATAAAGAAAGAATAATCCAAGCCGCTTGCTTACCTGTCTTTCGAATAATTTTATTATTATTCCAAGGGCCAGAATCTAGCTTGATACGCGCATTGCGATCACCTTCGAATCTATTTTCGATCCACATGAATATCTCAGTATATACGGTTTGCGGGCACGTATAACCACACCACAAACGACCAGCAACCGCCGTAAATAGAAACAGAGCATAAGCAGAAATCATTAAAACCACAGTAAGAAATATAAAGTCCTGCGGGTACAAAACAAGATCAAATATGTAAAACCGGCGAGATTCAAGATTATATAAAACGGCAGGTCGATTATTCCATATCAACCATGGCATGCCATAAAAGACAATTTGAGTCGCCCACACCATGAGCCAGCGAATTTTGGAGAAATAGCCGCTAACCTCTTTGGCATAGATCTTCTTATGAGGAGCATAAAGGGTGTTTGTGGGTCGCTCTGAGGTTGTCATGATGATATATAAGCAAACGTTGATTTAATCAAGCTAGAAAAGGAGGGAGTTGCCCCCCTCCTTTGATTGATGGAACAACGTTTAGTTCCATCAATCACTGTCAATCACATCACAGTGTTAGGACTTTGTTGAGGTCCCAGCCACTTGCTTGTGCGACAGGCTCCAGATGTAAGCCGCCAAGACACGGATCTGATCCTTGGAGAACTTGTAGCTCCAAGAAGGCATCACGTTGGTCTTGCCATTGTTGATGCGCTCAATGATCGCAGCTTCACCAAAGCCGTGCAACCAGATCTTATCGGTCAGGTTGGGCGCGCCCATGGCTTGGGTTCCCTTCGCATCAGCGCCGTGACAGCCTGTACAACCGGCACCCTCGAACTTGGGTTTACCCCGCTGTGCAGCCGCTGCATCGTGCGGACTACCCGAGAAGCTGAGCACGTAGTTGGCCAAGTCTTTGATCTCTTCAGGCGTACCCACCGCAGCACCCATCGGCGGCATCATCCCTACGCGACCATTGGTAAGGGTTTCGATGATGGTGTCATGCGAACCACCATAGAGCCAGTCATCGTCAGTCAAGTTAGGAAAGCCCTTGCTACCCTTCGCATCCGAGCCGTGACACACGGCACAGTTGTTCAGGAAGATACGCTGACCGATGCCCATCGCTTGCTGGTCTTTAGCCATGTCTTCAGCCGACATGGGTGCAAAACGCGCATAGATCTTGGCTTCTTCTTCCTTAGCCTTCTTCTGCTCGGCCTCTAATTGACCCTTGCTGGACCAACCCAACAGCCCTTGATAGGTGCCAACACCGGGGTAGAGCGTCCAATACAAAATCCCGAAAATGATCGTGATGATGTAAAGGCCAACCCACCAACGCGGCAGCGGGTTATTGAACTCCCGCAACGTCTCGTCCCAAACGTGGCCAGTCGTACCATCGTCAGCCGTATTCGGCTTCATTTGGAAATTCAAATACAGCAAGCCAGCGCAGTAAACGATTGCCCATATCGCGATCGCTGCTACGTAAATTGCCCATCCTGTGGAGATGAAATCACTCATTAGAGCCTCCAACTTTCTTGCGTTGCCCCGAACTCAACTCTTCACCATCGAAAGGAAGCTTGCCTGCTTCCTCAAGATCGTGTCGATTTGAGCGCGAGTAAGCCCACACGACAATACCCACGAATGCCGTGAAGGTTGCCACTGTGAATATGCTTCGAACCGTATTGATATCCATCGAAGCACTCCTTGATTACTTCCGCGCCGTACCCAGAATTTGCAGGTACGCGATGACAGCTTCCATTTCGGTCTTGTCCTTGACTTCATCGCCAGCCTTGGCGATTTCATCATCGGTATAGGGCACGCCAACCTTGCGAAGTGCAGTCATCTTCGGTGCCAAATCTGCCGGGTCAAGCACAGCCTTTTCCAACCAAGGATAGGCCGGCATCACCGATTCAGGCACCACATTGCGTGGATTCATCAGGTGGATGTAATGCCAGTCATCGCTATACCGACCGCCCACACGGTGCAAGTCCGGACCTGTGCGCTTGGAGCCCCACTGGAACGGATGGTCATAGACGAACTCACCAGCCAGCGACGGCGGGCCGTAACGCAGCACTTCCGCACGGAAGGGACGAATCATCTGCGAGTGGCAGTTGAAGCAACCCTCGCGGATGTATACGTCACGACCAGCAAGTTGCAAGGCGGTATAGGGCTTGACACCCTCGATCGGCGTTGTGGTTGAGTGCTGGAAGAACAGCGGAACAATTTCCACCAAACCACCAAACGAAATCGTGATCAACGTCAGAACGATCAGCAGGAAATTGCTGGTTTCGATCCGTTCGTAACCTTTGGGAGAACTGTTGTGATCAGCCATTTTTATTGCTCCATTCACTTCAGGCGTGGGCGGCGACAGCCGGAATACGCACAGGCTCAGCCTTGCCATTGCGGATCGTCATCACAACGTTCCAGCCCATGATGCACATACCAACGACGTACATCAAACCACCCACCAAACGCAAGGCGTGGAACGGCACAGTGGCTTTCACGCTTTCAACAAAGCTGTAAACCAATGTCCCATCAGGATTGATAGCACGCCACATCAGGCCCTGCATCACACCAGAAATCCACAGTGCAGAGATGTACACCACCACACCAATGGTTGCGATCCAGAAATGCATTTCGATGGCACGGACGCTGTACATCTCGGTGCGACCAAACATGCGCGGGATCAGGTAATACAGCGAGCCGATCGAGATCATGCCCACCCAACCCAAAGCACCCGAATGCACGTGACCCACGGTCCAGTCGGTGAAGTGCGACAGCGCGTTCACGGTCTTGATGGCCATCATCGGGCCTTCAAACGTGGACATACCGTAGAACGACATCGCCACAATCATGAACTTCAGGATCGGGTCGTCGCGCAGCTTGTGCCAAGCACCGGACAACGTCATGATCCCGTTGATCATGCCGCCCCAAGAGGGAGCCAACAGAATCAGCGACAGAACCATACCCAGCGACTGGGTCCAGTCAGGCAGAGCCGTGTAGTGCAGGTGATGCGAACCAGCCCACATGTACGTGAAAATCAATGCCCAGTAATGGACGATCGACAGGCGATACGAGTACACCGGACGCTGAGCTTGCTTGGGGATGTAGTAATACACCATACCCAAGAAAGCAGCCGTCAAGAAGAAACCCACCGCATTGTGGCCATACCACCATTGCACCATGGCGTCTTGCACACCGGCATACACCGAGTAGCTCTTCGTCAGGCTGACAGGAATCGCAGCGCTGTTGAAGGTATGCAGCAAAGCCACAGCCAAAATGAACGCAGCGAAGAACCAGTTGGCCACATAAATGTGACGCACCTTACGTGTACCAATGGTGCCAAAGAACACCACAGCGTAAGAGATCCAAACCACTTCGATCAGCAAGTCAATCGGCCATTCCAGCTCGGCATATTCCTTGCCTTGCGAAATGCCCAATGGCAGAGTGATCACGGCCAAAATCAGCGCAAGGTTCCACCCGATAAAGGTGAACATGGCCAGTTTAGGCATGAACAAGCGGGTTTGACAGGTCCGCTGAACCACGTGGTAGCTCGTTGCGAACAACGCACAACCACCAAAAGCAAAAATCACCGCGTTGGTATGTAAGGGTCGCAAGCGACCAAATGACAACCATGGGACGCCGAATGTTAATTCCGGCCAGACGAGCATCGACGCCACAAAGGCCCCGACTGTCATCCCAATGATGCCCCAAAACACGGCAGCCACGGCAAAAAGCCGGACTGTCGTGTCGCTGTAAACCGACTCTGTGGTCGGCAGTGTGTTACTCGCCATCGATCAACTCCTCGGAAGGTTCTCCATCCTTGTGCGGCTGAATTTTCTTCAGCCCCTTATAAGCGAGGTTGATTCCCATCAACTCCGCCATCATTACTCCACAAGATTCGCTCGCCCTCACGCTCAAGGTCATCGAATTGGCCGCTTTTGACAGCCCATGCGAAGACACCCATAACGATCAGAACCAGCAAAACTGAGAGTGGAATGAGCAAAAACAAAATATCCATCAGGACCTCTCACACCGATTGAGGCCTTGAAAGGCCCGCAACATCGATATCTTGGGACGGCGACACCGCCGCCGCCACATCGGCGTCAGAAGAAGATCGTGCTAAACGCAAAGCGTTGAGCACCACTCCCAACGAACTGAGGGCCATACCCACACCGGCCAAAAAGGGTGACAACCACCCCACCATGGCCAAGGGCACCCCAATCAGGTTATAGGCCAGAGCCCAGCGCAGATTTTGCCGCACGACTCGTATCGTTTTACGTCCGGCACGCACCAAGACGAGGACATCCAACAGGCGATTCGACAGCACAACCACATCGGCACGGGCTTGAGCCAATGCAGCCCCCGAACCCATCGCGACAGAAATATTCGAACGGGCCAAAACTGGGGCATCGTTGATGCCATCACCGACCATCACCACGACAGCACCTGCCGCTTGCAATTGCTCAACGCGCTCAAGCTTGGCCTGCGGGGTACAAAGGGACTGCACCCGATCAGGATCAGTGATCCCCAACTTGGCGGCCATCGCATCCACACATCCTTTGTGATCTCCAGACAACAGATGCACTGCCAATCCAGCTTGACTCGCTCGCTGAACCAGTTCTATCGCATCAGGCCGCAAGACTTCATCGAATTCAAAGCGCGCCACAGGCACCCAAGATCCTTCGATTGGCTCAGAAGCCATGGCCAACCAGACTGAAGGACGATCCAACAGCTCTTGATGCGACCCGCCACACCAAGCCATGGACCCCAGCCGCCAATGAAGACCCGAACCAAGACGTGCTTGTAAACCACAGCCCGGCTCTTCACGCACATCAAGCCAAAGCTGCGGATCAACATCGGCACAAACCACTGAACTTAACGCCCGTGATAGCGGGTGATGGGAATATGCCGCCAACTCAGAGGCCAAACGGGTCACGGCTGCTTGATCCCATCCAGCATGCAACATGGCAACAGGCCCCAAGGTCAGTCGATCCTCGGTCAGGGTGCCGGTTTTATCAATCACCAAGTGAGTCGCCCGCGACAACACTTCCAAAGCATCCAGACGTTGAACCAAGATGCCGCGCCGTGCTAGCTCGCCGGTGGCCGCCAACAAGGCCACAGGTGCGCCCAAGGACAAAGCACAAGGACAAGTCACCACCAAAACAGCCACGGCCACCCAAACGGCTCGGGTCGGGTCAACGGTGTGCCAAATAGCCCACGCCAAAGTGGCGGCCAGAAGAACACCCCACAGAAAAGGCCCCGCCAAGCGTTCGGTGCTCTGAATGAATGCAGGCCGCTGCATCAAGGCCCGTTCAACCAACTCAACGATCTGTTGATAGCGGGTATTGGCCCCTAACGCCCCGACGCGCATCACCACGGGCGAGCCCAGATTCAAACATCCAGCCGCCACATCTTGGCCAGGACCACGCTCCACAGGGACGGACTCACCTGTCAGCATGGACTCGTCCACTTGTGTCCGGCCTTCAAGCAAGACACCGTCAGCGACAAAGGCTTGGCCCACTTGGATGCGCAGACGGTCGCCGATCATGAGGCGACCCGAGGGCACCAACTCACTCTGCCCGGCCACATCCAAGCGCTCTACCGTATCCGGCAACCGACGCATCACGGCATCCAGAGATTGCGCGGCACGATGCCGTGCCCGTGTTTCGAGCACGCGCGCGCCGAGCAAAAACGCTACAAACATGGCCAAAGAGTCAAAGTAGACCTCATGGCCCATGACCCCTTGGGGATCAAAGGTAGCGATGGAACTGGCCACAAAGGTGACAGCGATCCCGATGGCAACCGGCACATCCATACTGATGTGCCGCTGAAGCAGCGAGCGCCAAGCGCCTTGAAAGTACGGCCCAGCTGCAAATAGCATCACCGGCAGCGTCAGTACCCAACTGGCCCAATGAAGCAATTTGGCGGTATCTGCGGCGATCTCATCCGCACCGCCCACATAAAAGGGCGCAGCGTACATCATGACTTGCATCATGCAAAATGACGCAACAAACAAGCGCCAAATGGCCTGCCGAGCCTCGCGCATGGCCAAAGAAACCGCTTCCGCACCGGTATCCGGGAAGGCACCATAACCGGCGCTACGGACAGCCTTGATCAAAGCGGAGGGCTGTACGGTGGCGGGAGCCCAAGTCACGATGGCGCGCTGAGCAGAGCCACTCACCTCGGCAGCAAGAACACCCGGGAGTCGCATCAAGGCGGACTCAATCAGGCCCGCACAAGCGGCACAATGCATGCCACTGATGAGCAGTCTGGATTTGCCGACGCGCTCACCACTCTCGGCGGTTTGCCATTGCGTGTACGCCTCCAAGCTTGCTGCGTCGTCCAACGCCGCCACTTGGGTGGGCGTGAGCGGCTCAGGCAAGAGGGTAGCTGTGCTATCTGAAGGGCAACCTTGTATCGTCATGGATGCGGCAGGAGCCGCCCCACGCGGTCCACCCGAGATCGGTATTCTTTGGTAATTTCTTACGATTCAGGATGATGCGGATCAATACCACCCAACTTCGTTGCATTGTCACAACATTCTTGTGGGCATTCGCTCTGGAAGCGGCCGCTCAAGGCGACCCCACAGCCCACCCAGCAACCCCAATGCAAACAGCCCGACTCAGGGCGGGCATGCACTTGATTCAAGCCGAAGTCGCACAGTCTCCCGAGGAACGGCAAAAAGGGTTGATGTATCGACCGCAGCTAACGGCCAACAACGGCATGCTCTTTGCTTTTGAGTCCGATGGCGTCCATTGCTTTTGGATGAAGAACACCTTGATTCCTTTATCCATCGCGTTTCTTGGCTCGGACGGCACAATCATTAACGTGGCCGACATGCAACCCCAAGATGAAACGTCCCACTGCCCAAAACACGCTGTTCGTTTTGCCCTAGAGATGAACCAAGGGTGGTTCAAGCGTAAGGGCTTCAAAGCTGGCGACAAGCTTGATGGCCGCATCTTTATGCCTTAAAAGTATATCCATCTCAGAAATCTGTATTTCTCAAACATAAGACTCCTTCGTACAGTGGTGGCACCCCACACAGTGCCCACCAGATGTACCGCTACACCGACTTCGATCGACACTTCGTCCATGCGCGCGCCGCTCAATTTCGCGATCAACTTGAGCGCAATCTCAGCGGTGCCCTGTCTGATGACGAATTCCGGCCGCTTCGGCTCCAAAACGGCTGGTACGTCCAGCGCCACGCACCCATGCTGCGTGTGGCAGTGCCTTATGGTGAAATTTCCAGCCAGCAACTGCGCACGCTCGGACGGATCGCCGCCGAGTTTGATCAAGGGTTTGCGCACCTCACCACGCGTCAGAACGTCCAGTTCAACTGGATCCCCCTGAATCGCGCTGCTGACGTGATGGATCGTCTTGCCGACGTGGACATGCACGGCATTCAAACCTCGGGCAACTGTATTCGCAACACCACCAGTGATGCCTTGGCCGGTATTGCGGTGGACGAAGAGGTCGATCCACGTCCTTACTGCGAGTTGCTGCGTCAATGGAGCACGCTTCACCCCGAATTTGCCTTCTTGCCCCGCAAGTTCAAAGTTGCGGTCACGGGGGCGAGCGAAGACCGAGCGGCTATTGCTTGGCACGACATCGGCCTGCAAGTGCGCCGCAATGAGGTGGGCGCGGTCGGTTTTCGTGTTTTGGTGGGCGGCGGCATGGGTCGCACACCCATCATCGCCAGCGAGATTCACGCTTTCGTGCCCTGGCAGCAAATCCTCGTCTTCATCGAAGCGATTGTTCGGGTCTACAACCTCTACGGTCGGCGCGACAACGCTTATAAAGCGCGCATCAAGATTCTCGTCAAAGCCGAGGGCCAAGCCTTTGTCGATGCAGTCAAGCTCGAATTCAAGCAATTGCTGATACAAGATGGCGGCGCGCATCTCCTGAGCCAACAAGAACTCGACCGGGTCAGCCCGTCGTTCCTACCGCCAGTGGGCCTGCATGTCACCGCCGACAGCGAAGCGTCAGCGACCACCACCACCGCCACCCCACAGCTGACACGCTGGCTGAGCCGCAACGTCCACCCCCATCGCTGGGCAGGCTATCGAGCGGTGACGCTTTCGCTTAAATACCCGGGCCAAGCCCCGGGCGATATCACGGCGGAACAAATGAACGCAGCCGCTGATTTGGCGGATCGTTTCAGTCACGGCGAACTGCGCATCACGCATGATCAAAATCTGCTGCTACCGTGGGTGCGAGTCACGGATTTGGCGGAACTCCATGAAGCGGCCCGGGCCCAACGGCTGGCACACCCCAATATCGGTTTAATCACGGACATGATCACCTGCCCAGGTGGTGACTTCTGCGCCTTGGCCAATGCACGTTCCATCCCTGTGGCCCAAAGCATCACAGAACGCTTTGAAGATCTGGATACCTTGTTCGACCTCGGCGACATTGATCTACACATTAGCGGCTGCATGAATTCCTGCGGCCACCATCACACCGGCCATATCGGCATTTTGGGGGTCGATAAAGATGGCAGCGAGTGGTATCAAATCACTTTGGGCGGCTCGGATGGATCGACCCTGTCGGGCGCACCTGTGCCCGGCAAGGTGATCGGACCCTCCTTCGCCGCCGAAGAAGTTCCTGATGCCATCGAAGCCTTGCTAGAGGTCTACCGTGACCGACGCAGCCAAGGCGAAACGTTCATTGATACCTTACGCCGTATAGGCAGTGATGAATTCAAGCGCCGTGCGCACACGACGCGGACCGTGACCACGGCAGCCACGACCCTTGCCTCTCCACGCCCCACCGATCTCGTGACGCCATGAAGTACATCCACGCCACCACCGATGCTTGGTCCCCTGCTGCTGGCGAAGATGGCCCCATCTCGCACCCCAGCCCAGCACCCCACCGACTGCTGACTGCCGCACAGTGGCACGCGGTACGCGAGGATTGGCCCACCAGCGTCACGACGGGCTTGAGCCTAGACAACACGTTTGACGTTCTCAGCCTCGCTGCTGATGTCAGCCGCATCGCCTTGGTGGTCCTGAACTTTCCCAAGTGGATGGATGGTCGTGCCTACAGTCAGGCTTATCTGCTGCGCACCCGACTTGGCTTTCAAGGTGAAATCCGTGCCACGGGCGAGGTTTTGATCGACATGCTGCCCCTGTTGCACCGCACCGGCTTTGATGCGGTGCAATTGCGCCGTGAAGGCGACCAAGCTGCGGCGGAGCGCGCACTGTCCTTCTATATCGAACATTACCCGCAGCATTACCAGAACGATGCGTGGTCCCATGCGGCGGCCTTTGCCTCGAAGGACAAAGACGATGCATCCAAAGGGGCGCAAGCATGAGTGCCATTGAGCTGTACGCCCGCCCCACGCCCGGATTCGAAGAGCGCCTCGCTGCCACGACCACCACCCTCCAGAAGGCTGCCAAGCAGTTCGGCGGCAGCATCGTCCAAGCCACCAGTTTGGGGGCCGAGGACATGGTGATCACCGACTTGATCGCCCGCCATCATCTGCCTATTGCCTTGGGCACCTTAGAAACCGGGGCGCTACACGCCGAAACGGTGGCCTTGATCGGGCGCATCGAAGCGCGCTACCAACTGCCCGTCGAGGTCTATCGCCCGATTGAAACGAGCGTGATCGAGTTCGTGCAGAAGCATGGCGAGAAAGCCATGTACCACAGCATCGCGCTACGCAAAGGCTGCTGCGGTGTGCGCAAACTGGAGCCGTTGGCGCGCATGTTGCAGGGCCGCAGTGCTTGGGTCACGGGTTTGCGCCGCGAGCAATCGAACGCACGCGGTGAGGCCAAAGCCATGGAAACCGATGATCATGGCCGTGCCAAAATCAGCCCCTTGGTGGACTGGAGCTGGAACGATGTCTGGCACTACATCTCGACGTTCGAGGTGCCCTACAACCCGCTGCACGACCAGTTCATGCCCAGCATCGGCTGCGCACCCTGCACCCGCGCCATCGCGGTGGGTGAAGACTTCCGCGCCGGACGCTGGTGGTGGGAAGACGAAGCGGCCAAGGAATGTGGCCTGCACGTCGCCCACGCGTCCCAAGGCTGAGGCTCGACTCGGCAACCGATAGAACAAGATATGAATGCCTCGACACCCATGACCAAACTGCTCCCTGACGTGGATCATCGCCACCTCGACGCCCTAGAAGAAGAAGCCATCTTCATTCTGCGCGAAGTGGCTGGTGCCTTCGAGCGCCCCGGCTTGCTCTTTTCCAGCGGCAAGGACTCCTGCGTCGTGCTGCATCTGGCCGAGAAAGCCTTTAAACGCAAGATATCCAAGGTGGGCGAGCGTCCCACCTTCGCTGGCAAACTGCCCTTTCCGTTACTGCACGTCGATACCGGCCACAACTTCCCTGAAGTCATCACCTTTCGCGATGCTCGCATCAAAGAGATGGGCGAACGCTTGGTGATCGGTCACCTCGATGACTCCATCCAGCGCGGCACGATTCGCCTAGCTCACCCGCTGGAGTCGCGCAATGGTCACCAGACTGTCACCCTGCTTGAGGCGATCGAAGAGCACCGCTTCGACTGCCTGATTGGCGGAGCACGGCGCGACGAGGAAAAAGCCCGCGCCAAGGAACGCATCTTTAGCCACCGTGACAGCTTCGGTCAGTGGCAGCCTAAGGAGCAGCGCCCGGAACTCTGGAACCTGTTCAACACCCGCATCAAGCCGGGCGAAAACTTCAGAACCTTCCCGATCAGCAACTGGACCGAGCTCGATGTGTGGCTCTACATCGCCCGCGAAAACATCCCCCTGCCCAACATTTACTACACCCACCCGCGTCAAGTGATGCGCCGCAAGGGCCTGTTGGTGCCATTGACTGAGGTCACACCGCCCTTAGCGGGTGAAACCATCGAAACCGTTGATGTGCGCTTTCGTACCGTCGGTGACATGACATGCACTTGCCCGGTCGAGAGTCTGGCCCGTAACACCGCCGATATCGTTGCCGAAACGCTGCAAGTCACCGTTTCAGAACGCGGGGCCACCCGTATGGACGACCGCACCTCTGAGGCCTCGATGGAGCGCCGCAAGAAGGAAGGCTACTTCTGATGAGCACCTTGATGAATACCTCCGAACAGTCAGCACAACATCTCGATGCCAACACTGAGCTGGCTCACAAGGCGCTGCGTTTTCTGACCGCCGGCAGTGTTGATGACGGCAAAAGCACGCTGATTGGCCGACTGCTGTTCGACAGCCGAGGCATCTTGGCTGATCAGCTTGACGCGCTCGAAAAGCGCGCGGCCGGCGCGCCGATTGATCTGTCCCTGCTGACCGATGGATTGGAAGCCGAGCGTGAGCAAGGCATCACGATCGACGTGGCGTACCAGTATTTCGCCACCAAGAAGCGCAAGTTCATCATTGCCGATGCCCCCGGTCACGAGCAGTACACCCGCAACATGGTGACCGCTGCGGCCGGTTCGGATGCCGCCGTGGTGCTGGTGGACATCACCAAGCTCGACACCCGCGTGGCCGAGGTACTGCTCCTGCCGCAGACGCGCCGCCACAGTCTGCTGGCGCGCCTGCTGCGCGTGCCGAGCATCGTCTTCGCGATCAACAAGCTCGACGCCATTGAGGTGGGCACCGAAGGTGCATTCAACGCTGTGGCCACAGCACTGACCAAGTTTGCGGTCGAAGCGGGCATCACGGTCAAAGGCATCGTGCCAGTGTCGGCGCTGCGCGGCGATAACGTCGCCACACCCTCCGCCAACTGGCCTTGGTACAGCGGCCCAACGCTGTTGCAAATTTTGGAAGGTTTGCCGGTCACCGATGAAGCGCACGACGGCAATCTGCTGGTACCCGTGCAATATGTCGCCCGCGACGACGGTGAAGGTACGGGTCATCAACATCGCGTTATGTGGGGTCGTATCGCCCACGGCAGCGTCAAGGCCGGCGACACCGTCGCTATCTTTCCGAGCGGCGAAACAGCCATCGTCGCTGGCGTGCGCCACGCCGGTCTTGACGTGGACAGCTGTGAAGCGGGCCAGTCGGCCGGCATCGTGCTGGACCGTCAGGTGGATGTGTCGCGTGGCGACTGGATCTTCACCCCCGGCAGCGCACCGACGACGCAAGAATTTGAGGCCACCTTGGCTTGGCTTGATACCGAACCCGCTGTGGTAGGGCGCAAGTACTGGGTGCGTCATGGCAATCGCTGGGTGCAGATGCGTATCACAGCGATCAACCATCGCCTTGACATCCACACCTTGAACAAAGTCGAAGCCCACCAACTTGCGGTCAATGAGATCGGCCATGTGCAGATTCAGACTCAGCAGGCCCTACCTGTCGAGGCGTATGCAAGTAACCGCATTGGCGGCGCATTGATCGTGGTCGATCCAACCACCAACCGCACCAGTGGCGCGTTGCTGGTCGCTTGACCTACATCAAATCGATGCCCGGTGCCTTAGCTCGTAGAATGGCATCCTCCTTTTATTGGCGCAGGTGCGAATTCCATGTATTCGCGCTTGCTTATTTTTTGAGAGTCCTTTCATGACCCACGTTGTCACCGAAGCATGTATCCGCTGCAAGTACACCGACTGTGTGGATGTTTGCCCCGTCGATTGCTTCCGGGAAGGTCCCAATTTTCTTACCATCGACCCGGATGAATGCATTGACTGCGCGGTGTGCATTCCCGAATGCCCCGTCAATGCCATCGTCCCCGAAGAAGATGTGACAGCTCAACAAAAGCTCTACATCCAGCTCAACGCCGATCTGGCCAAGACATGGCCCAGCATCACCAAGCGCAAGGCGGCCTTGCCAGATGCAGACGCTTGGAAAGACAAAACCGGCAAACTCAGCGAACTGATTCGCTGATCTCGTTGGATCGACATGGCAGAACCAGCCGGCTCGATCATCGAAACCGATGCTGTCATCATCGGGGCCGGGCCGGCAGGGCTGTTTCAGGTTTTCGAGTTGGGCCTCCTCGGCATCAAGGCGCATGTCATTGATGCGCTGGAACAACCCGGTGGACAGTGCTCAGAGCTGTATCCGGACAAGCCTATCTATGACATTCCCGGCATCCCCGCATGCACCGGTAACGAGCTGATCGCCCGCCTGCTAGAGCAGATCAGGCCTTTCAGCGCCCCTTTCCATCTCGATCAGACGGTGACCACGGTCACACATCAAACCGATGGTCGCTTTTACGTCGAAACCAGTCGAGGGTCCCAATTTCTAAGCCGGACCCTGTTCGTGGCTGCGGGTGTGGGTGCCTTTGAGCCGCGCAGACTCCCTGTCGATGGCCTAGAAAAACATGCCAACACCCAACTGTTCTATCAAGTACCACTGCGGCCTACCTCGCTTTTCGCGGGCCAACGACTGGTGGTTGTGGGCGGGGATGAAGAAGCGCTCGACTGTGCCTTGCGTTTTGCCCAATCGGGTCCCGAACAAGCCGCTTCGGTGACCTTGATTCATCGACGCCATGACATCAAGGCCACACCAGCCAAGCTACTCCGCATGCAAACCGTGTGTGAGCAACGGCAGATGCAGTTCATGGCGGGACAAATCACGGGATATATCGAACACGAGAACCGCCTCCAAGATCTGATCGTCACTCAGGCGGATGGAACTGACACCGTGCTTCCGATCGATCATCTGCTGGTACGGCTGGGGCGATCACCCAAGCTGGGCCCGATCGCCCACTGGGGGTTGAACCTAGATCGCAAGCAGATCCCTGTGGACACAGCGCACTTCGAAAGCAGTACCGCAGGTCTGTTCGCCATTGGCGATATCAGTACGTATCCGGGCAAAAGGAAGCTGATCCTGTGCAGCTTCCATGAAGCCACCTTGGCCGCCTTCGCTGCGATGCGTTATGTGTTCCCGCATCAGGAACCAGCTCCCCTGCTCTACACCACGTCCAGTCCTAAACTTCACATGTTGCTGGGCGTCCATGCGACTGATCTTGAAAAAGATGCTTGATTCGCTTGACAAGGCTCCATTATCGCAAATACAATCAAATTCTTAATTGATCCCTGATAGCTCAGTCGGTAGAGCGACGGACTGTTAATCCGCAGGTCCCTGGTTCGAGTCCAGGTCAGGGAGCCAAATTTATAAAAGCAGCCAAGGCTGCTTTTATTTTTTGCCTTAGTGGCAAATATTTGTTTGTTTACCGTTAAAATGCCGCCTGACGGGCCCCCTCGCATGGTGGCGCGGCCAATCGGGTCAGGTCGGGAACGAAGCAGCCCTAACTGATAGCTGTCAGTGCCGAGGTTAAGGCTCGTCAACCCACAAAATTCATCGGTCTGCAAAGAGTTTCAGTCTCATTCGCACAAGAATACCAAACCGTGCATATTTTTCGGCTTGTTTGGTTTCGAATCCACTGAAGCACCTTCGGATCCGTTTGTTCGTGCCACAATCAAGCACGCACAGGGGCTGCTGCGTCTTGCGGCCTGTGTTTATCCACGGAAATTAAACATATGAGCAGTGATCTCATCAAGAACGTCACCGACGCCACTTTTGACGATGAAGTCATCAAGTCCGGCCTACCCGTACTGGTAGATTACTGGGCGGTTTGGTGTGGCCCCTGTAAGCAAATTTCTCCCATCTTGGACGAATTGGCGGGTGCCTACAAAGATCGCGTTAGCATCGTCAAAATGAACGTCGATGAAAACAGGGTCATCCCCTCGAAATACGGCATTCGCGGTATTCCGACTTTGATGGTCTTTAAAAACGGGGCCTTGGTAGCAACGAAAGTTGGAGCCGTGACCAAAGCTCAGCTCTCCACGTTTATTGATAGCAATCTTTAAATTGCCATCAACGCCCCTTGATAAAAAATCAAGGGGCGCTTGTTATTTAACATATTTTCATCCTCTGATCTTCTAAAGATCTGTCCGCCATCAAATAATCACCTAAAGATATTTTCTGTGATACGCAGTTAAGTTCTTTGGAATCGATCAGTCTATGCACCTTTCAGAACTCAAGGTCAAACACATCTCCGAACTGGTCAGAATCGCTGAACCACTAGAGATTGAAAACACAGGTCGTCTGCGCAAGCAAGAGCTGATGTTTGCCATCATGAAAAAGCGCGCCAAGCAAGGTGAGCAAATTTTTGGCGATGGTGTTCTCGAAGTTCTTCCCGATGGATTTGGATTTCTTCGTTCGCCAGAAACAAGTTTCTTGGCGAGTACCGATGATATTTATCTTTCGCCCAGCCAAATTCGACGTTTCAATCTCCACACTGGAGACATGATTGAAGGCGAAGTCAGGGTGCCCAAAGATGGGGAACGTTATTTTGCTTTGGTTAAGGTGGACCGTGTTAATGGTTTAACGCCCGAGGAAAGCAAAAACAAAATCATGTTCGAAAACCTGACACCGCTCTTCCCACAAGAGCAGTTCAGACTCGAACGTGAAATTCGTAATGATGAAAATATCACCAGCCGCATCATTGATTTGATTGCGCCCATCGGCAAAGGCCAGCGCGCTTTACTCGTGGCACCGCCCAAAAGCGGTAAAACGGTGATGATGCAGCACTTGGCTCATGCCATCACGGCCAACCATCCCGATGCACACATGATCGTGTTGTTGGTGGATGAGCGTCCCGAAGAAGTCACGGAAATGCAACGGACCGTGCGTGGCGAAGTCATCAGCTCCACTTTTGATGAGCCCGCAGCACGTCACGTTCAAGTGGCCGAAATGGTCATTGAGCGCGCCAAACGGTTGGTCGAGTTGAAAAAGGATGTCGTCATCCTGCTCGATTCCATCACCCGCTTGGCTCGCGCCTACAACAACGTGCTCCCATCCTCCGGCAAAGTGTTGAGCGGTGGTGTGGATGCCAACGCCTTGCAACGCCCGAAACGCTTCTTCGGTGCCGCACGCAATATCGAAGAAGGGGGCTCTTTGACCATCATCGGCACCGCCCTGGTCGATACCGGCAGCCGCATGGATGAAGTCATCTACGAAGAGTTTAAGGGCACCGGCAACTGCGAAATCCATTTGGATCGTCGCATGGCCGAGAAGCGCGTCTATCCGTCGATCCTGCTGAACAAGTCGGGTACCCGCCGCGAAGAGCTGCTGCTAAAGGCAGAGATCCTGCAAAAAACGTGGATCTTGCGCAAGCTGCTGTATCCCATGGATGAAATTGCAGCGATGGAGTTCATCCTTGACAAGATGCGTTCCACCAAAACCAACCACGACTTCTTCGACATGATGCGTCGTGGTGGCTAAGAATCTTTGCCGCGTATAATGCGCGGTTTTCCGCTATCGGCAAGTGCGATGCATTGGGCATCGTGGCTGTTGGCTACTCAGCGTGAGGCGACCCCATGAAAGACGGAATTCATCCTAATTATCGCGACGTTTGCTTCGTCGATCTGTCCAACGGTTTCAAGTTTGTGACGCGTTCGTGCGCGCACACCCGCGAAACAGTCAAGATGGAAGACGGTCGCGAACTGCCGCTGTTCAAGCTGGAAACCACCAGCGAAACACATCCCTTCTACACGGGCACGCAAAAGAGCGTGGACAGCTTGGGCGGACGTGTCGAGAAGTTCCGCAACAAGTTTGCCCGCATCAGCATCAAGAAGTAACCCGGACACCATCTGGTTATTGCTTCAAAAGGCAGCCTCTGTGGCTGCCTTTTTCATTGAACCCCTTGATGAGTGTGAACACACTTCCTAATCCAGCTGTCGTTGGGCAACGAGCCGCTCGTCAACTTCCGCGTGTGGCGCTGTACCTTTTGTGTTTGGCCTATGTGGTTCCTGGCCTGTTAGGTCGCGACCCATGGAAAGCGGCGGACATCAGCGCGGTGGGCCACATGCTGGCCCTCTTAAAGGGTGAGACATCGTGGCTTTCACCCGCCATCGTGGGCTTTCCTTCAGACGGCAGTGTCTTGCCCTACGGCCTGGGTGCGCTATGCATGCAATGGCTGGGGCCAATGCTGGGTACGGCCTTTGCAGCGCGGCTGCCATTCGCCTTACTGCTGATCGCCACCCTCACCCTCACGTGGTACGCCACGTACTACCTAGCCCGCTCCGAGGCGGCCCAACCCGTCGCCTATGCCTTTGGTGGCGAAGCCCATCCCATTGATTACGCCCGAGCCATTGCCGATGGCTCAGTACTGGCCTTGATGGCCGCTTTGGGCTTGTTGCAATTGGGGCATGAGACCACGCCTGAGTTGATGCAGCTTTTCGCTGTGGCGCTCTTGCTCTACAGCTTGGCCGTCAGCCCCTACCGACCCATGGCAGCGCGGTGTACCTTGGTCGCGGCACCCGTTATTTTGGCAGCCAGCGGAGCCGCCTCCACCGCTCTGTTGCTGACGCTGGGCAGCGCAGTGATTGCCTGGAAATCCAGTGCCGCTCCTTTGCAAAAGCTTCTGCCTTGGATTGCTATCGCGGCCCTTGCCTCCTTGGGTACCGCCACGCTGTGTGGTGCGTGGATCGTGCGCTTGGCCATCACACCTACCACGGTGATGGCTTTTCCAAAATTGCTGATCTGGTTCGCTTGGCCCGTTTGGCCGCTGGCCGCGTGGACCCTCTGGCGCTGGCGCTTTCAGCTCAACCGCCGCCATATTGCCCTGCCTTTGGTGGTGGTGTCCATCATGCTCAGCACCAGCTTGAGCATGGGCAATTCAGACCGAGCGCTGATGTTGGCGCTGCCCGGCATGGCCGTGTTGGCCGCATTTGCCTTGCCAACCTTGCAGCGCAGTGTTTCGGCCGCTATCGACTGGTTTTCGGTTTTCTTCTTCAGCTTTTGTGCGCTAACCATCTGGGTCATTTATCTCGCCATCCAGACGGGCATTCCGAAGCAGCCGGCGGCCAATGTGGCCCGATTGGCCCCTGAATTCATCAGCCAATTTGAGCCTTGGTCACTGATCTTGGCCTTGCTGGCCACGGCCACTTGGCTCTGGTTGGTGCGCTGGCGCACCGGGCGACATCAGGAAGCCCTTTGGAAATCGCTGGTTCTGCCGGCCTCGGGGGTGGCGCTCAGCTGGTTGCTACTGATGACCTTGTGGCTGCCACTGCTCGACCACGCACGCAGCTACCGTATGCTGATTGAGCGGGTGGCACAGCACATTCCGGCCCATGCTTGTGTCGTCGCCCTTGACCTGACACGTGGGCAGACCGCCGCCTTGCAATTCTTCGGCCCCGATTGGCATGTGGTCGCCCACTCAAGCGTCGAAGCAGCCCAGTGCCCGTGGCGCATTCAAAGCGTGTCCATGCGCCACACCTTGGCCGCCGCCCCCACAGGTTGGCGATTCGTCCATCGGGAGCGCCGCCCGACAGATGATGAAGAATCCTTGGCCATTTATCGTCACTCGACAACGTCCCACCCTACACGCTGAGCGATAAGGGTACCGCCAGCACGCCACTGCGCCCCAGTACCTGACCTTGTCCCACCTGACAGCGCGGCAAAGTCTTGGGGTCAAGGGTCGATGCAAGCTCACCGAGCGAGGTCAAACCATGGCCTTGTACCTGCCATCCTTGGATCAGACGTTCAAAAATGGGCAGCCACTTCTGCCCTTCCAGCTCGGCGTGCAGGGTGTAGACCTGATCTTGCTCTCGGTCTTGGGTCAAGCGCAGCAAGGCACGCTCAACGTTGCTCACATCCCAACCATCCCGGCCGATCAACTCGTCCAGCGTCGGCAAAGTGGTCGGCAATTGCATCGGCCCGATCACCTTGCCCGCAGCATCCACCGGCAGAAATGGGGCTGAACCCCGGGTATCGGAGGCCAACGTGATGCCAAAGTGGCTCTCCAGGCGATACGCTGCTTCGTTCATTTGCCAACCCGCCGCGCCATGGATGTGCGCCGATTCACCAAAGATCTCGGCATAGCGCTGCGCTGCATGACCCAGCTCACGGTGCGTCCAAGCTTCATTGGCCGCCGCTACGCCATCCTGCCAACGCACGTGATCCCACGTGTGGATGCCGGTCTCAAAGCCGGCACGGGCAACGCTGCGCAGCAAGGTCGCCTCGCGGCGACCGATGTCGGGGCCCGGCAGCAGCGTGCCGTACATCAAAGTACGCCAGCCGTAATGCTCAACCACCGACGTGCGTGCCACCTTGCTGAAAAACCCGGGCCGGAACACTCGCCGCAACGCCCGTCCGGTGTGATCGGGACCCAGACTGAACAGAAAAGTGGCTTGAACGCCTCGGCGCTCCAACCACTGCGCCAAGGCCGGCATGCCTTCGCGCGTGCCACGCCACGTATCGACATCAATCTTGAGTGCGATCCGTGCCATGCCGCCGTCTCCCGCCTCAGTCGTTCAAATGTGAAGCAGCTTCGAGCTGATCACGATAATGGTCGAAGATCCGCACCAAGGCCTCAGCCATCGACACCTTGGGCGACCAAGCCAGATCAGCACAGGTGTTGTCGATCTTCGGTACCCGGCGCGTGACATCTTGGTAGCCGGCACCGTAATAGTCCCCTGAAGATATTTCGACCAAGGCCACCCGCGCGGCTTGCTCTTGATACTCGGGACGTTGCACCGCCAAGGCCAGCATCATGCCCGCCAGCTCACGCACCGAATGGTTGTTGCCCGGATGACCAATGTTGTAGATCTGGGCACAGGCCTTGTTCTCCGGGTTGTGCAAAATGGTCATCAAGGCATCAATGCCATCGTCGATATACGTAAAACAACGCTGTTGATGCCCGCCATCGACCAATTGGATCGGTTCACCCCGCACGATATGGCCTAAAAACTGGGTGATGACCCGGCTTGAACCTTCCTTGGCGGTATGCAAACTATCCAGGCCCGGTCCGATCCAATTGAAGGGTCTGAACAAGGTGTAATTCAAGCCTTCTTGCTGACCATAGGCATGAATGACCCGATCCATCAATTGTTTGGCCGAGGCATAAATCCAACGGGGTTTATTGATCGGGCCACAGACCAGCGGTGAGGTGTCCGGATCAAAAGCCTCGTCTTGGCACATGCCATAAACCTCGCTGGTGCTCGGAAAAACCAGCCTTTTCTTGTATTTAACGCATTGCCGAATCACCGGCAAGTTGGCTTCAAAATCCAACTCAAACACCCTTAATGGCTCTCGAACATAGGTCGCAGGTGTGGCAATGGCCACCAAGGGCAACACCACATCGCACTTTTTGACGTGATATTCGATCCACTCCTTGTTGATGGTCAGATCACCTTCAAAGAAATGAAAGTTCGGATGGTTCAGCCACGGTGTCACGCGGTCTGAATGCATATCCATACCGTAGACGTGCCAGTCGGTGGTTTCGATGATGCGACGGGTCAGGTGGTGTCCGATAAAACCGTTGACACCCAAAATGAGAACTTTCAGCATGGGTGGGATTATCTATCCTGCCCATGCAGTGAGTCTTTTGTGCGCGCCCCAACGCCGCAGCCCATACGCTGCATCCCAAGGCTCACCATCGAGCGTGCAAGCCAAGACCTGCAATCGCCCACCATCCGCCGCATCCAAGATGAGACCCCGTGCATCATCCGTGGCCCAGCCGACCGATAGAGCGGGTTGGCAAGGCCCAGCACCTGCGGGCGCAAGGATGTGCGTGCGCAACACCATGAGACGCCGGAGCTGGCTGCTCACGGGGTCCAAGACATCCACGAAGGCCCCCGGATACGGCGGGGCCACCGCACGCACCAAGTTATGCAAAGCTTGTGTGCCCGCATCCACAGGCAGACGACCATCCTCCGGGCGACGCCCGCCGAAGTACGCCCCTTGGCGCAGGTCTTGGGTTTTCAGCACAGCGGTTCCAGCCAACAAAGCCGGCAAAGCGCGCATCAGCACCATCTCCGCCACCACCACCACCTTGTTAAACACCTGATGCGCGGTGTCATCCCTCAAGATGGGGACCGCCATTTGATCGACGATCGGGCCGCAATCCGGCTTGGAGTGCATGAGATGCAGCGTCGCCCCGGTTTCGTGCTCACCGTGCAGCACCGCCCAATTGATCGGCACCCGCCCACGGTACTTCGGCAAGAGCGAGCCGTGCATGTTGTAAGCCCCCAGCCGCGCCAAA
>NZ_JBYSVC010000003.1:0-77796 GCF_057922285.1 Leptothrix toolikensis (SeqCode) | reverse complement strand
CGCGCACGGGACCATCCTCGCCCGCCAAGGCGCGCTGGATGCACTGCACCGATTCTTCCTTGTTGGCCACGCGCAGCACCCGGGCGTCATACACCGGCAGACCGAAATCCGCAGGATGCACCACGTACTCGGTGATCCGGCCGTCCTTCAACTCGCCGATCATGGTTTCGCCCGAGAGCGAGATTTCATCCATGCCGTTCATGCCGTGCACGATCAGCACATGCTCCGAGCCCAAGCGCTGCAACACGCGCACTTGAATACCCACCAGATCAGGATGGAACACACCCATCACCTGATGGGGTGCCCCGGCCGGGTTGGTCAGCGGCCCCAAGATGTTGAAGATCGTGCGCACGCCCAACTCTTTACGCACCGGCGCAGCGTGGCGCATCGAGGCGTGGTGATTCGGCGCAAACATGAAGCCGATGCCGCAGGCTTCCAGCGAGGCTGCGACTTGTTCGGGCGTGAGGTTGATGTTGGCCCCCAGCGCTTCGAGCACATCGGCGCTGCCTGAACTCGACGAGACGCTGCGCCCACCGTGCTTGGCCACCCGCGCACCGCCAGCCGCTGCCACAAACATGGCGGTGGTTGAGATGTTGAAGGTGTGCGCGCCGTCACCGCCCGTGCCGCACAAATCCACCAGATGCGTCTTGTCGCTCACCGCCACGGGCGTGGCGAATTCGCGCATCACTTGGGCCGCCGCAGCGATCTCGCCGACGCTTTCCTTTTTGACACGCAGGCCCACGGCCAAGGCGGCAATCATCACGGGCGACATCTCGCCGCTCATGATGCGCCGCATCAGGCTGAGCATCTCGTCGTGGAAGATCTCGCGGTGCTCAACCAATCGGGTCAAAGCTTCGGTAGGGGTGATCGTCATGTTCGTGCTCTCCTCAGCGCTATTCATCGGCGCTATCTCTATCTATCAGCGCATGGTCAGAAAATTTTTCAACATCGCGTGCCCGTGCTCACTCAGGATCGACTCGGGGTGGAACTGCACCCCTTCGATCGCCAGCGTCCGGTGGCGCACACCCATGATTTCGCCGTCCGCGCTGGTGGCGGTGACGACCAAATCGTGCGGCAGCGTGGCTCGCTCAATCGCCAGCGAGTGGTAACGCACCACGCTGAACTGCGCCGGCAAGCCGGCAAACACGCCGTGTTGATCGGTGGTGATCGTCTCGGCTTTGCCGTGCATCTGCACCTGCGCCCGCACGATGTTGCCGCCCAAAGCAGCCCCGATGCTTTGGTGACCCAAGCACACGCCCAAAATGGGCAGCTTGCCCGCAAAGTGGCGAATGCTTTCGATGCAGATCCCGGCCTCCGCCGGCGAACAAGGCCCCGGCGAAAGCACCAGCCGGTCAGGTTTCAAAGCCTCGATCTCAGCGATTGAGATCTCGTCATTGCGGTGCACCCGCACGTCTTCTCCGAGTTCAGCAAAGTACTGCACCAAATTGAAGGTGAAGGAATCGTAGTTGTCGATCATCAGCAGCATAGGGACGCACTCCTAGGGATGGGTCGGAAGTGTTGCACTTCAACAGGAAGGCCGCCTAAGCGCGGCTTCGGGCCGGTTTCATGCGACGACCTTCGAAATGTTTCAGGGCGACGTAGGTGGCCCAACCGACCAAACCCGCCCCAAGCGCAAAAGCACCATAAGCCACGGGCCATGGCAGGCCTTGGGTCATCATGGAGAACTCGGACATCCCACCGATACCGGCCAGAATATTGATGGGCATAAACACCACGCCGAAGACCGTCAACTGATTGATGCGCTTGTTCTGATTGATGTTGATAAAGCCAATAGTGGCGTCCATCAAGAAGTTGATCTTGTCGAACAAAAACGCAGTGTGGCTGTTGAGGGACTCGACGTTGCGAAAGATCTGCTTGGCATCTTCGAGCTGATTGGCGGACAAGATCTTGCAGCGCATCAAAAAAGTCAGCGCGCGCTGGGTATCGAGAATGTTGCTGCGGATGCGACCGTTCTGATCTTCTTCCTCGGCAATATCGGCCAGAATCGCCGCCGCTTCCTCATCACTGATGGCTTCGCTCAACACTTTACGGCCCACCTTACCGAGGGTGGCGTAGATGTTTTCCAGCGAATCGGCCGAATATTCGATGTCTGCGCCATAGAGGTCGATCAGCAGATCATGGCAATCTGAGACATAACCGGGCTGCGTGCGGGCACGGCGGCGTTGCAGACGGAAAACCGGCAGCTCTTCATTGCGCACCGAAAAAAGAATGCCGGCGTGCAACACAAACGCCACGGGCACACTGCGCGAATCAGCATCGTTTTCAAGCAGAAAATTTGAATGCAGGTGAATGTCGTCGTTTTCCTCGACATGAAAACGCCGGCTCACCTCTAGATCGACCGAATCCCCAGGATCCGCCAAGACCAACCCGAAATGCTGGCTGATGTAGTTGAGTTCGGTTTTGGTGACATTGAGCAAGTCGATCCAAATGGGGTGAATACCTTCTAAGTCTTTGCGGCAGGTGATGGCGACTTGCTTCAAACGCCCATCGACCAGCTCAAACGCATTCATCTGGCTTTCGTTGAAAACCGGCTCCTGATTGCCCACCAATTGTTCGCGTCGGGTATCAGACACTTCCCAAAGAATGTCGTTGATCCGTTCTTGCGGAATCCGATCCCAGAGAATTCGAGCATCTTCCAACGGCAGAACTTCCACCATTCGACCCAGCTCTTGCGCAGAGATCTTGGTGATGATCTTGTGTAACTCGACCAAGTGCTGGCGCTGCACCATGGTTTCGATAACGTCTTGCCTTTGGGTGTTCTGACCATGGACCATGCCCTCAACAATCTTCTGCTTGTGGAGGAGTTCCGTTATTTTTTCCAGAGACATGGCGCGCTCTTGATCGGCTAGTGAGCGTCCCGATGATCCAGATCCGGGTGTTGCCACGGATCGAGGTGGGTCATGAGGTTGAGGACGCGGTGGCGTTGGATAACGCGCTGTTTGGCGGCGACGGCGATGTCGTGACCGGCGGCGATGCTGAGGGTGGCTTCGACTTCGAGGTGGGCATCGACCACGATCATGTCGCCCATCTTGCGGGTGCGCACGTCGTGCACACCCAGCACGCCGGGGGTGTCGAGCAAGGTGCTGCGGATGGCTGCCACTTCCTGCTCGTCCACCGCGCGGTCCATCAAGTCGTGCAGGGCGTCCCAGCCAAAGCTCCAGCCCATCTTGCTGACCATGAAGCCGACGATCAGCGCCGCAATCGGATCAAGGATCGGATAGCCAGCCAAGTTGCCGGCAATGCCCAGACCCACCACCAAGGACGAAGCCGCATCCGAGCGGGCGTGCCAAGCGTTGGCCACCAGCATGCTCGACTTGACCCGTTTGGCCACGCCGAGCATGTAGCGAAACAGCAGCTCTTTGGCCACCAGCGCACCACCCGCCACCCACAGCGCCAGCACGCTGACCGGGGCGATGTTTTCGGGGCTTTCCAGCTTGTGCGCCGCCGCCCACACCATGCCCACACCCACCGCCAGCAGCAACCCGCCCAGCACCAGCGAGGCCGCCGTTTCGAAACGGTGGTGACCGTAGGGGTGGTCGGTATCGGCGTCTTTTTGGCTGTGATGGTTGGCCAGCAGCACCACAAAGTCAGCCACCAAATCGGAGAGCGAATGCACCCCGTCGGCGATCAAACCCTGTGACTTGGCAAGAATGCCCACCACGATCTGGGTGCAACTCAACACCACGTTCACGCCCACGCTCACCCACGTGCTGCGCGCGGCGGCGGCGGCCCGCGCTTCGGCTTCTAGGCTGCCATCTTCAGGATCATCAACAAGGTCATCGGCTCTCATGGGGGCCGATTGGATCACGCCGGATCGTTCATCTCACCCGCAGTCACCCGCACGACCCCACAAAACCGCAGGCGGTGCAGAAGTCGCAGCCGTCTTTGTGGATCAGGGTGGCGTTGCCGCAGTCGGGGCAGGTTTTGCCGGGCATGGGGGCGGATTCGGCGTGGGCGGCGGTGTCGGTGGCCGAGACCGGACGCTCTGCCAGCACCCCCATGGCATTGACGGGGTAGCCGGCTTCGTCGAGCACGCCGAGCATGGCGTAGCGGTGGATCACCAAGCGCGCCACGTAGGCCACGGTGCTCGGCCAGACCTGTTGGCGGAATTGCCCAGCGGGCAGGCCCGGCACCGGGGCCATGAAGTGGCCCAAGGGTTCGCCCACATTGAGCAGCTTGCGCAGCTTCATCCCGATCCAAGCCGGGTCAATCACGCGCATGTCGAGCGACAACAGCCGCGCCAAGCCGTCGAGCGCCCGGGGGTAGTTGCCCGCAAAGCCGATGGCGCAGGGCCGGGTGACATGCGCGCTCAGATCACTGCCGTCAGCGGTGGGCAGGCTGACTTCCTTGAGCGTGAGCGTGAAGGCTTCGCCGCTGGCAGGATTGTCGATATCAACCGCCCAAGCCAGCGTGCCGTTGACCCCGGTGCGCGGCTCCTCGCGGCTGAACATGGCGTCGATCACTGGCGTTGGGCCGCCTTCTTGCAAAGCGCCCAGCTGCTCACAGCGCCAGCGAATCACCGCCGCTGTGGCCGCCACCACGCCGGGGAAAAGCCGTTTCTCGCCCGTGGGGGGAAAGGGCATGTCAAAGGCGCGCTCCTCAGCCACGGTGGTCAGGGCGTCGAGCTTGAGGCGTAACCAGCTCGGATCGTTGGCGCGCATGTCCATCGACAAGGTCTTGGCCAGCGCGGCCAGCCCACGCGGCTGCTCAGCGCCATTGATCCAGACCTCAAACGGCACGGTCTGACCAAAGAGCCCGGCCTCGGGACTGGCCTCAGCGGGCAGCTCACCCACAAAGAGCGCGAAGTCGCCGTGCGGGTGCTGGATCATGTAGCTCCACGCCGGATTGCCCGAAGCCAGCTCGGGGCGACTTGGCCAGCGCAGCGAGGCCAGCACCGGCTGGGGCAGGCGCTCCAGCAAAAGGCGCTGGTTGGCACCATTCAAGTCCACACTCGTGGCCAGCGCGGGTGGCGTTCCAAGGGATGTCACTGGAGGCGTCACACTGAGCACCGCACCCAGCACGCTGTTGGGCCGGTAGGTCGCCAAACCCTTGAGCCCCGAGCGCCAAGCGCTCAGATAAAGCCCCTGGAAATCAGCGTAAGGGTAGTCCTCAGGCACGTTGACCGTCTTGCTGATGGCGGTGTCGATGCAGGGCGCGACCACCGCCACCATCGCAGCGTGCGCCTCGGCGCTCATCTCAAGCGCCGTCACAAAAGCATCGGTCAGCGGAGCCTCCACGCCTTTGAGATGGCGATAGAGCCGCCAAGCGTGATCCTCGACCGCGTAGCTCTTGAAGCTGCCGTCGGCCTCGCGCTTTTTGCGCATGTAGCTCCAACTGAAGGGTGGCTCGATGCCGTTGCTGGCGTTGTCGGCAAAGGCCAAGCTGATGGTGCCGGTCGGTGCGATCGACAACAGGTGCGAGTTGCGCAGCCCGTGGGTGCGGATGCGCTCTTTCAGCCCGGCGGGCAGCCGCGTCGCAAAGCTTTGGCCGCTCAAGTACAAGTCGGCGTTGAACAGAGGAAAGGCACCGCGCTCCTCGGCCAAATCGACCGATGCTGCATAGGCGGCGTCACGCATCACTTCGCTGATACGCCGCGCCATGCTGCGCGCCGCCTCGGTGTCGTAGCGCAAGCCCAGCATCACGAGGGCATCCCCCAAGCCCGTAAAGCCCAGCCCAATACGCCGCTTGTTCTGCGCTTCGCGCGCCTGCGCCGGCAACGGCCAAACCGTCACGTCGAGCACGTTGTCCAACATGCGCACCGCCACCGCACACACCTGCGCAAAACCCGCCTCATCAAACCGCGCTTCGCCCTCAAACGGTGCCACCACAAACGGCGTCAAATTCACCGACCCCAAACAGCAACAACCATAGGGCGGAAGCGGCTGCTCCGCACATTGTCCAGTCACCAGGCCGTTGAAGATCACCGTGTTGTGATCGGGCTGGGTGGTGTCATAAACCGGCTGACGTCCCAACGGCACGATGGCTTGCACACGGGTGGCAAAACGCTGGTGCTTCAACAGCTGTTTGTCCGACACCCAGTCCTGATATTTGCGGTTTTTGTGGTCGAGCAAAAAGCCAATCTGCCGCATAAAACCATCCCTCGACTCGCCGTCGATGATCAGTTCATGCGAGGTCGGCCCAAGCTCTTTGAGCTGCGTGTAAATCCCAAAGTTGGACAGCACGATTTGCACGTCTTGCAAAAAGGTGCGATGCACCGAACGCAAGCAAATCAAGCATGTTTGACCATCCGGCGCGATATCAACCGCACCATCCTCTTGAAAAAGACCGCGCAGATAAGCACGGACACAGGCTTCGCTGCCCCGCCAGACCATATCAGGTACCACCCGTTTCATGTCCGGCGTGAAATGGAAAGACTCACTGCCTTCTTGCCCGAATTGACCCTTGCCCGACTGCACCAAGATTTCATCGCCGGGGCGTAACTCTGAGAGTTTGAGCTTGCCGCGTCGGGTGTAGACATCGTGCCAAGCCGTGGCCTTGATCTCGTAGCCATCGGCGGTCACAACCTGAAAGACCTCGGCGTCCTGGGCCGTCATGAATGCGGGCACAGCGGGACGCACGTCAGTACCGTGCTCGTCCTTGCCCAACGCGCGCTGATCCACCGTGACTTGCAGGGGCAGCCGATTTGCATATAACTCACCGATGGGCACCAAGCCGTACTGCGTCGCCAATCGCGTATCCGCTGTGACGCACGGGTTCGTCGCCGTGATCGATTCGCAGTAGTGGAGGTTGTTGTCTTGATTGATGCGGTCGAGAAAGAGCACGCCCGGTTCGGCGTGGTCGTAGGTCGAACGCATGATCTGGTCCCACAGATCACGGGCGCGGATCTGGCGGTAGACCCACAGGCCGTCGGCGCGCTGGTAGGCACCCGCCTCTTTGAGCTTGAGGCCGGGGGCGGCCTTGTGGACCAGATCGACCGAGGCGTCGGCTTCGACCGCTTGCATGAAGGCGTCGGTCACACCCACCGAGATGTTGAAGTTCTTCAGATCGCCTTGGTCCTTGGCGTGGATGAACAGCTCGATGTCGGGGTGATCGCAGCGCAGCACGCCCATCTGCGCCCCGCGCCGGCTGCCCGCACTTTCCACCGTTTCGCAGCTGCGATCAAAAACCCGCATGTAGCTGACCGGGCCAGAGGCGCTGCTTTGCGTCGCCCCCACCCAAGCCCCGGCGGGGCGGATGCGGGAAAAGTCGTAGCCCACACCCCCGCCTCGGCGCATGGTTTCAGCCGCCTCGGTCAAGGCAACGTAGATGCCGGCAAAACCCTCTTCGGGCTCGGCAATCGAGTCGCCCACCGGCTGGACAAAGCAGTTGATCAGCGTGGCGCTGAGCGCGGTGCCCGCAGCCGAAGCAATGCGGCCTGCGGGCACGAAACCACGTTCTTGGGCCGCCAAAAAGCGCGCTTCCCACGCGGCACGCTGCTCAGGCAGCTCCCGCTGCGCCAAGGCCCGAGCCACGCGCTGGCGCACCTCCGTCACGCTTGACTCAGATCCTTTGGCGTACTTTTCAAGCAACACATCTTGGCTGATGGGCTGGGCGTGCAGGGGCAAAGTGGCGGTTTCGTTCATCGTGCATCTCCAAGGCGGGCCTCATTGAGGCCATAAGAGTATGCGTTGATGCGGCGCAAAAACCTTTCAACCCTGCGTTGCCATAGTCGGCACCTACGGGAGTTGTTATGCCTTTATCTTTGTCACGCCAAATGACCCTAGAAGGACCAGGCCCTGATTTATGTCGCGCCCTGAACGCCTTGCGGGAAGTCACCGACCCTTTGGTCGGCGAGAACATGCTCGACCTCGGGCTGATCGAGTCCATGCGTCTCACCGATGATGAGGTGGAGCTGCTGCTGGTGAATCAAGCGGGGAGTTGCCCCTTGAGCGATTTTTTAGCGGCCCAAGCGATGCGAGCGCTACAACGGGTGCTGCCCAACCACGATATTTATGTGCGCCACGATCCGGATCTGTGCTGGGCTCCCGGGCGGGTCGAACCGGCCCTGCGGGTGCGCTTGGGTTGGGATCATCTCGACTGTCATTAACCGTTATGGTCGGTGAGATCCGGCGTCTCACCCACAGGGGGACCAAGATCAAGCGATGGCTCGGGATGCAGCGCCCCCAAGCTGTCTTTGAGCCGCTGCGCCAAACCCTCGAAGACACCCATATCCATGTGGGCGGTTTGAGCGCGTTCCGAAGGGCTGAACAACGGTGACGGCTGCGAGGCCTTGACGGCGGTGGGCGGCTGGACACCAAAAAGACCAGCGATCAGCGGAAAACTCAGGAACGACAACACTGTTGAGACCAAAATGATGCGGGTCACACGGCCCGCATCCGCGCCGTAACGCTCGGCGAGCAACGACACATTGCTCGCACTGGGCAAGGCCGCTGCCAGCACCAACACCACCAATTGCAGGTTGCTCAAAGGCGCACCCAAATCCCGCATGGCCAAACCGACCACCAAGATGAGCAGGGGATGCAACAGCAGCTTGATCAAGGCGATAGGCACCTCCTGAAGCAGCAGGGCCCATTCTGGGCGTGGTGCTTGGGCCGCCTTCTGGCCGGTCGGCGCATGCCCGGGTTGATGTGATTCCAAGGCAGGGCGCACACGCGAGCGCCAAAGCATGGCGCCGATGGTGAACAACGCCACCGGGCTGGCTGCGTTAGCAAGCAGCGTGACGGTTTGCTCGACCGGAGCCAGCAGTTCCATATCAAGGGCGGTCATGACCGCGCCAGCACCGATGGCCCAAGGCAGGGGGTTCATCAGCCCGGCACGCAAGGTGCGCCATAGCGGTGTTTCACAAGGTGAGCGGGGCTTGGTTTCACGCTCCAGCAAGCTGTCTTCAAAGGGCAGCGGCGGTTGGTATTGCTGCGCTTGGGCCAGCACAATGCACAAGGTGGTGGTGATGCACAAATCCACCAAGATGGTGGTAATGACCGGCCCCGCTGCCGACGGGCCGATCAGGGCGATCAGCAGTGGCACCCCCATGAACCCGGTGTTGGGAAAAGACGCCACCAAAGCTCGGAACGCGGCCACTTGGATGCCCACACGGCGCGATAGGGTGATGGCCACCGTGAACGCCACCAAGGTAAGCGCACAGGTCACGTAGATCGAGAGCACCACGGGATCCAAAAGCTGCGTCAACGGCAAGCGCGAACCCAAGCCAAAGAGCAACGCCGGGAGCGAAAAATAGAGGACGAACACATTCATGCCCGGCACCGCGTCGAGAGGCAAAAGCCTAAGCCGGGCAGCAAGATAGCCGGCGAGCACTAGGGCAAAAAACGGTGTCGTGACCGATAGGATGGCCTGCATCGGACAGGAAATCAGGTGAACGGACAGGGTTTAAACGGGCTGGGCACCGGGTCGATCCGACGCCACAGTGAACCGGGCAGCAGTCCGGATGTTACTTTCCGGATCCAAGACATTGTGCACTGATCGGATCTGCGCCTCGACGGATCTTTCCCCGAGATGGAAGCGAACATAACCGCGCTCGTCGCTGCGGGCATAGCGCACATGGGGATTGAACGGCAAGGCAGCCTCCACTTTCGCCTGGGCCAGCCCTTCGCTGGTGATCGAGGTGCCACAGAACTCGGTCGCCACCACCGCTGCGCTTGGGTCCTCGAAATCCAGCTTTAAATCGGCCACATAGGTGGCATGTACATCCCCACCCAACACCACACAACCCGGGACTCTGCGTTCGGCCACCGTGTTCAACAAGCGGCGACGAGCGGCCGGGTAGCCGTCCCAGCCATCGGTCCATGCACTGCGCCCACCTGGCTCAGCAGGGTCACGCTGCGTCCAGCGCGTCATCAACGTCTGCTGTGCCAGCAGATTCCAGGGCCGATCCAAGCTCCAACCCTCGCTGAGCCAGCGCTCTTGGGCCAGCCCGAGCAAACTGCGCTGCGAACTCGCCAAAGCGGGGCAATCCCGCACCAGCACGGTGTTGCTGCCCGCACGACGGCCCGGTTTGGGGCACGCCTGGGGGTCGCGGTATTGCCGATCATCGAGCGCATGGATGCGGGCCAAAGCGCCCCAGTCGTAACGCTCATGGAGCTGCATCGAAGCGCTGTGCGGGCGCGCAGCTTTGGGCAGTGGTTGATGCTCCCAATAGGCTTGATACGCCGCCGTGCGCCGTGCCAAGAAATGAGCATCACCCATCATGGAGATTTCACCCGCATAGTCGTTCTCCACCTCATGGTCATCCCAGATCACGATCCATGGCGCACAGGCATGCGCCGCTTGCAGGTCAGGATCGCTTTTGTACTGGGCGTAGCGGGAGCGGTATTGCAGCAAGGTGCGCGCCGCGCCTTGGCCTTCGTGCATCCGCACCCGACCGGCCACAGGGGCTGATTCATAGATGTAGTCCCCCAGAAAGAGCACCACATCGAGGTTCTCTTCGGCCACATGACGCCAAGCGGCGTAGTGGCCGTGATCCCAGCGCTGGCAGGACGCGATGGCGAAGTCCAACTCAGCCCGGGCATCGAGCGCCGGAGCCGTGCGTGTACGCCCAACCGGGCTGGTCTGCCCCAAAGCGTGAAAGCGATAGAAGTACCAACGCCCCGGGGCCAAACCTCGGGGTTCAGCATGGATGCTGTGCGCCCAAGCGGCGATGGCGTTGTCGATACCGTGGGCCACGCGTTGCTTGAAGGCTGCATCGGTGGCCACTTCCCATTCGACCTCGACCGCTGGCGGTAGCGCATCGCCCATCAAGCGGGTCCAAAGCACGAGCCGATCCGGGCGCGGGCTGCCCGAGGCCACGCCCAAGGCGAAGTGATCGGTTTCGTTGTCCCCCACATGCCGCACCACCGCCGGAGCGGCACAGCCAGCCAAGGCACACAGGCCCAACGAAGCACCCAGCGAGGCCAATTTCAGCAGCCCATCGCGGCGCTGAGCATTCAAGGGAGAGAGAACGTCGAGTTGCATGGGCGAGAGCCTATCAGCCGCCCCAGCCCTCAGGTGGGACCGCTATGATCCGCGCCCTCTCGACACGCGGCATCTCTCCAAATCTGTCGCTATTCACCATGGCTGCTGAACCCGCGACCCTCAACCCCGCCCAGATGGCAGCGGTCAACCACCTGCACAGCCCGTGCTTGGTGCTGGCCGGCGCAGGCTCGGGCAAGACGCGGGTGATCACGCACAAGATCGCGCGGCTTTTGCAAGTGGGCTTGAGGCCCGAGCAGATCGCGGCCATCACCTTCACCAACAAGGCGGCGCAGGAAATGCGCGAACGCACCAAATCGCTGGTCGGCGCACGCGCGGCCAAACATCTGGTGATTGCCACTTTTCACTCCTTGGGCGTGCGCATGCTGCGCGAGGACGGTGAGCGGCTCGGCCTGAAGCCCAAGTTCTCGATCCTCGACAGCGATGACGTGCTGGGCGTGCTGCGCGATGCGGGCGGCACCACCGACGCGCAACTGGCGCGGCGCTGGCAGTGGACCATCAGCCTGTGGAAGAACAACGGCCTGACCTGGGAACAGGCCGAGGCCGCCGCCAAGGACGAGCACGAACACCTCGCCGCGCGGGTCATGAAGCTCTACCAAGAGCGCCTGAGCGCCTACCAAGCGGTTGATTTCGACGATCTGATCGGTCTGCCGCTCAAACTTTTGCAGTCCGACGAAGCCACCCGCACCAAGTGGCAAACCCTGCTGCGCCACGTGCTGGTGGACGAATACCAAGACACCAACGCCACCCAGTACGACTTGCTCAAGGCGATGGTGGGCGAGCATGGCGTTTTCACCGCCGTGGGCGACGACGATCAAAGCATCTACGGCTGGCGCGGCGCGACCATCGACAACTTGAAGCGCCTGCCACAGGACTATCCCAAGCTCAAGGTGATTGCGCTGGAGCAAAACTACCGCTCGACCGGCGCGATCTTGGCCGCCGCCAACAACGTCATCGCGCTGAACCCGAAGATCTTCCAGAAAAAACTCTGGAGTGAATTTGGCGAAGGCGAGCCGGTGCGGGTGGTCGAGTGCGACCAAGAAGAGCACGAAGCTGAGCGGGCGGTGGCGCGCATCCAAGGCATCCGCGCCAACGCCACCGGCGCCTATGCCAGCACCGACGGCAAGCCGCCCGAGTGGGCCGACTTTGCGATCCTCTACCGTGCCAATCACCAAAGCCGCAAGCTCGAAGAGGCGCTGCGCAAGGCGCAAATTCCGTACAAGGTCTCGGGCGGACAGAGCTTTTTCGACCGAGCTGAAATCAAAGACTTGTGCGCTTGGCTGCGTTTACTGGTCAATCAAGACGACGACCCGGCCTTCTTGCGCGCCATCACCACCCCAAAGCGCGGTATCGGCCACACCACCTTGGGATCTTTGGGCGAATTTGCCGGCAAGTGGAAAGTGAGCCTGTTCGAGGCGCTGTTCCAAGAGTCGCTCGGCACGGTGCTGAGCAAAAAAGCCATCGGCTCGCTGCACGAGTTCGGCCGCTACGTCAACGACTTGGAAGACAAGGCGCGTCACACCCTCGGTATGGAAGCTGCCCGGCCGATGCTGATGACGTGGTTGATGGACATCGGCTACGAGCAGTCGCTGCACGACGGCGAGGACAACGACAAGATCGCAGCAGCGCGCTGGTCCAACGTGATCGACTTCATCGACTGGATCGCTCGGCGCTGCGGCGGCAAGATCGCCAACGACGGCAGCGGCCAAGTCGAAGCCGAACCGCGCAGCGTGCTCGATGTGGCTCAAACCATCAGCGTGATCCTGAGCTTGGCCGAGCGCGGTGAGGAGCAAAACATGGTCACGCTCTCGACCTTGCACGCCAGCAAGGGGCTGGAGTGGCCGCACGTGGTGCTGGCTGGTATCAACGAAGGCACCCTACCCTTCAAGCGCGAGGAAGAAGACATGACGCCCGAGCGCTTGGAGGAAGAGCGCCGCTTGATGTATGTCGGCATCACGCGGGCGCGGCGCACCTTGATGGTGAGCACGCTGCTGCGCCAAAAACGCGGCCGTGAGATCAAGCGCGCCCTGCCCAGCCGCTTCATCGCCGAGATGAAACTCGACGAGCGCACCGCCAAAGAAGACCCCCGCGAAAAGCTCAAAGCCTTGCGGGCCGAGTTCGCTGCACGGGCCGCGCTGCACAAGCCCGACAAGGTATGAAGACGCCAGCACGGCGTCGCGCAACCTGCTCACCTACAATCGCCGGGCTTTGCTGCCTTGTCTTTTTGTTTTTTCTCCCTTTCCTGGAGCCTGCCTGTGTTCATTTCGAATGCCTACGCCCAAGCCGCTGAGACCGCTCAAGCGGCCAGCCCCCTGAGCCAGATCCAATCGTTCTTGCCTTTGATCATGATGTTCGTCGTGCTGTACTTCGTCATGATCCGGCCGCAAATGAAGCGCCAAAAGGAACACAAGGCGATGGTCGAAGGCCTCACCCGGGGCGATGAAGTGGTCACGGCCGGTGGTTTGCTCGGCAAGGTCACCAAGGTCAACGATGGCTATGTTTCGCTCGAATTGACCTCCGGTGTCGAAGTGATGTGTCAACGTATCTCCGTCACCACCGTGCTGCCCAAGGGCACGATCAAGTAAGCACCGAGACCCTGTTGTAGGTCATCCAAGATGAATCGCTATCCCTGGTGGAAGTATCTGGTCCTCGTTCTGGCGGTGGCTGTCGGGCTGCTCTATACCTTGCCGAACTTTTTCGGTGAGGCCCCCGCCGTGCAAGTTTCAAGCGCCAAAGCCACCATCAAGGTGGATGCCGCGCTGGTGTCTAGACTGACCCAAGCCCTGCAAGAAGCAGGTGTCGAGCCCGATTTCGTGCAATTCGAAGGGGCATCGGTGCGTGCGCGCTTGCAAGACACCGATACGCAGCTCAAGGCCCGGGACGTCATCCTGAAGACGCTCAATCCCGACCCCACCGATGGCAATTACATCGTGGCCCTCAACTTGGTCTCGCGCTCACCGCGCTGGCTGACCGCGATCCACGCCCTGCCGATGTATTTGGGGCTGGACTTGCGCGGCGGGGTTCACTTCCTGATGCAAGTGGATATGAAGGCCGCGCTTAGCAAAAAAGCTGAAGCGCTGGTCGGCGATATCCGCACCCAATTGCGCGACAAAAACATCCGTCACGCCGGCATCAACCGCAACGGCGAGGCCGTGACGCTGCGTTTCCGCGATGCCGAAACGCAGACCGCCGCACGCACGCTGCTGATGGAGCACGTGGCCGACATGCAATGGGTCGATTCGCTTGAGGGCACCGAGCTGCTCTTGACGGGCAAGCTCAAGCCCGACGCGGCGCTGCGCGTGCAGGATCAAGCCCTTAAGCAAAACATCAACACCCTGCACAACCGCATCAACGAACTCGGCGTGGCCGAGCCGGTGATCCAGCAGCAAGGTCTCGACCGCGTGGTCGTGCAGCTGCCGGGCGTGCAGGACGTGGCCAAGGCCAAGGACATCATCGGCCGCACCGCCACCCTAGAAGTGCGCTTGGTCGATGAAAGTGCAGAAGCCCAAGCGGCGGCGGCCGGCACGGCACCCGTACCTTTCGGCACCGAGCGCTACATCGAACGCGGCGCACGCGCCGTGATCGTCAAACGCGCTGTGCTGCTCACGGGCGAAAACCTCACCGATGCCCAACCGGGCTTTGATGAAAGCCAGCAAGCAGCGGTGCATTTGTCGCTCGACGCCCGAGGCGCGCGCATCTTCCGGGATGTCACGCGTGAAAACGTCGGCAAGCGCATGGCCATCCTCTTGTTTGAAAAGGGCAAGGGCGAAGTGGTCACCGCGCCAGTGATCCGAGGCGAAATCGGTGGCGGACGGGTGCAAATTTCCGGCTCGATGACCCCGGTGGAAGCAGCCGATACCGCGCTGTTGCTGCGCGCTGGCTCCTTGGCCGCGCCGATGGAAATCATCGAAGAGCGCACCATCGGTCCGAGCTTGGGGGCGGAAAACATCGCCAAGGGCTTTGCCAGCGTCACCTACGGCTTTGCCGCCATCGCCGTGTTCATGGGCCTTTACTACATGCTGTTTGGCGTGTTCTCGACCTTGGCCTTGGCCGTGAACTTGCTGCTGTTGCTGGCCGTGCTCTCGATGCTGCAAGCCACCCTGACCCTGCCCGGTATTGCCGCCATTGCGCTGACCCTGGGCATGGCCATCGACGCCAACGTGCTGATCAACGAGCGGGTGCGCGAGGAATTGCGCAGTGGCTCTTCGCCGCAGATGGCGATCCACGCCGGCTATGAGCGCGCCTGGGCGACGATTCTTGACTCGAACGTCACCACCTTGATCGCCGGCTTGGCACTGCTGGCCTTCGGCTCCGGCCCGGTGCGCGGCTTTGCGGTGGTGCATTGCTTGGGCATCCTGACGTCGATGTTCTCGGCCGTGTTCTTCTCGCGCGGCTTGGTCAACGCTTGGTACGGTCGCCAAAAGCGCTTGCAAAAAGTCTCCATTGGTCAAGTCTGGAAACCGACCGCCACCGCAGCCCCCGTATCAGCACCGAGCTCTGCGCTCGAACCCAAGGTCTGAGGAAGATAGACGATGGAATTTTTCCGTATCCGCCGCGACATCCCGTTCATGCGGCATGCGTTGGTGTTCAACATCATTTCGCTGCTGACCTTTCTGGCCGCCGTGTTTTTCCTGATCACACGGGGCTTGCATCTGTCGATCGAATTCACCGGCGGCAATGTGCTGGAAGTCGAATACGCCCAAAGCGCCGACATCGGCCGGGTGCGTGGGGCCGTGGAAGCGATGAAGTTCGGTGACGTGCAGGTGCAAAAATTCGGTACCTCACGGGATATCTTGATCCGCTTGCCCCTGCGCGAAGGCATCAAGCAAAGCGAGGTCGCCACCCAAGTCTTTGCCGCACTGTGCAGCGCCGAACAAGGCAAGATCGTTCAGCGCCAAGCAAGTCCAGCCAGCGGTGACAAGCAAGAGGGTTTGGCGGCGGTGAGTCGTATGGCCTGTGAGGCCGGTAGCGCCGAGCCCTTGCAACTCAAACGCAGCGAATTTGTCGGTCCGCAAGTCGGCAAGGAGCTGGCCGAGGATGGGGCCAAAGCGCTGGGCTTTGTGGTGCTGGGCATCATGCTTTACCTGTCGGTCCGCTTCGAATGGAAGTTCGCCGTGGCGGCGATCGTCGCCAACTTGCATGACGTGATCATCATCTTGGGCTTCTTCGCCTTCTTCCAGTGGGAGTTCTCGCTGGCGGTCTTGGCGGCGGTCTTGGCCGTGCTGGGCTACTCGGTGAATGAATCGGTGGTGATCTTCGACCGAATCCGCGAAGCCTTCCGCAAATTCCGCAAGATGACCACGCCGCAAGTCATCGACCACGCCATCACCAGCACCATGAGCCGCACCATCATCACCCACGGTTCGACCCAAATGATGGTGCTGGCGATGCTGATCTTTGGCGGCCCCACCCTGCATTACTTCGCCGTGGCCTTGACGATCGGCATCTTGTTTGGGATCTACTCTTCCGTGTTTGTGGCCGCCGCCATCGCCATGTGGCTGGGCGTCAAACGTGAAGACCTTATTAATACGTCGCGTAAAGACCACGATCCCCAAGATCCGAACGCTGGAGCGGTGGTGTAGAGTCGGGAGCTGACCTTCCCGTTCACCTCCGCCCTCACACAAGCCCACACCCGCGTTTCATGGCCACAGCCGCTCAATCCCTGGCGCTCGCCGCCCAGGCTCGTCGCGTCTACTTGGAACTGTTGTTGCGAGAGTTACCTCGGGTCGTCAAAGCGATCGCGGAGGATGCCCGCAAGCTCATGACCGAAAACGGCAGTCCCGACCAGATGACCAAGCGTCGCAACATGGTCATGGACTTGATGCGTTTGGCGCAACGCTGGGCCTTGGACTTTGCCGCTTTGGTACGGGCCGCTGCTTCAGGCAAACCCTCAGCGGCAGCCACAGGCATGACGGCCGCCATGGGTGGGCAATTCACCTTGGTCGACCACGACACCATTGAGCTGGAAATCCTCGGCTCCCGCCTTGCTTTGGCGATGATGGACAAGGCCTCGTGGGAATTTGCTGATTTGCGCCAGCGGGTGGCCAACCTTGAACGCCGCGATGAGTTCCTGCCGCAAGACGTGTTTCGCCCACAGGTCATTGCCCGCATGTTGGTCGATAGCTGGTGCTCGTCGGGCTTGACGATTGATCACTGGCGCACCGCTCAAGCCATCCTGCACGAGGAATACGCCTCACTGATGCATGAGGCCTATCACGAGGTGAACCGCTGGTTCATCAGCCAAGGTGTGGGCACAGACGTCACACCGCGCCCATTCAATCGCCGCGCTCGAAGTGGTGAGCCCCCTGCGCCGTCGCCACCCTCTACCCCGACTCCGTCGCCACCCGCCATGCCCGGAGCGATCTGGGGCAGCGGCGGCTCTTCCGTGGGGGCACCTGCTGCCGCCAGCTCCTCTGAGCCGCCATCGCGCTATCCCACACCCACCAGCCTGCAACGTGGACCGCACAGCGCTCATGGCAGTGCCTTCGCTCCCACGACCATTGCAAGCCCCCCCATGCTACCCGGCCAACAAGGCGGTGGCGGGAGTGGCGGCGGTCATGGTAGTGGCGGAGGTGGTGGTGGTATGGCTCACGGTGGATCGCAAGGTTACGCGGGCTCAGCGGGGCGCTCTGGGGGAGGCTCCGCTTCGGATGATTTTTCGCATACCCAAGGCGGCAACGGCGGTGTTCACGAAGAAACCCGTCTGATGACCCACGCCGGCAACTTGCTGCGCTCCGTCGAACAAGCCGGTGAAGTGTTGGGCCGGCTGAACAAGTTGGTGGCGGGACAAGTGCCAGATTTCGCCGGCTCGACCGTGGTGATGCCGCATGTGGTTTCGCCGGGCCTCAAAGCAGCCATCGGCCAAGCGCAAAACGCCATGCAGCAGCGCTTCGACGCCGCGCCCACCGCGATGACCGCCGGTGGCGTCGGCGCGGGGATGGTTGGGAGTCAAGCGGCGCAAGCAGGTGGTGGCGGCGTCATCGGGACACCCGAGTTGCTGCGCGAGTTGCAGCAACGCAAGCAAGAACTCAAGCAAGCCGCGACCACGCCGGTAGAGCGCGCCACGATTGAGATCGTGGCCTTGATGTTCCAGAGTTTGCTCACCGAAGAACGCATCCCGGCGCAAGTCCGCGTCTGGTTTGCGCGCTTGCAGATGCCGGTGCTGCGCGTGGCGGTGGTCGAGCCCGACTTCTTCGCCACAGTCGATCACCCGGCACGCAAGCTCATCGACCGGATGGGCTCTTGCGTGATGGGGTTCGAACATGGCTCCAGCGGCACGACCGACTCCCTTGAGAAGGAAATCAAGCGGGTCGTGCAAGTCGTTGAGGCCTATCCCGACACGGGCCGGCGCGTCTTCCAGACGGTGTTGACCGAGTTCGAACGATTCATCGAAGAGTATTTCAAGAACGAACACGCGGCCGCCCACAAAGGCGTATCGCTGGCGCAGCAGATTGAGCAGCGCGAGACCTTGGCGATTCAGTTCACCATCGAGATGCGCAAGAAGCTCAACGAAGTGCCGGTGCATGACGGCGTGCGTGAGTTTCTCTTCCACGTCTGGGCCGATGTGCTGGCCACCACCGCCGTCAAGTCAGGCCAGGGCAGCGAAGACACCAAACGCATGCAGCGCGGAGCCGCTGATCTGATCTGGCTGGCGAGTGCCAAAGTCTCGCGCGAAGAGCGCTCCGAAGCCATCCGACGCCTGCCGCCGCTACTCAAGCTGCTGCGCGAAGGCATGAGCTCCGCCGGGGTACCTGTGCCCCGGCAGGACGAATACATCCAGACCTTGAGCAATTCGCTCGCCGCAGCTTTCTCAGCCCGCACCGCCACCATCCCGAGCGAACGCCTCGAAGAACTGATGATGCAGGTGCAGACCTTGGAAGAGATGCTGCCCGACATCGCCGACATCGAGATTGACGAGTCGATGGTGCGCGACATTTCCGGGCACGAATCTGACGATCTGGAAGTGGTGTCCGAAGGTGGCTCCCTGCCGACGCCCGCCGTGCTGGCTTGGTCGCGCGATCTGAACGTCGGCACGTGGTTCAAGCTCGACTATCGGGGCCGGGTCGAGCCGGTGCAACTTGCTTGGCGCGGCATGAACAAGCAGCTCAACTTGTTTGCGACCTCGCAGGGCCGGGGCGTGATGTTCCAGCTGCGGCGCTTGGCGTCGTTCCTCCAAGCCGGCTTGCTGGTGCCCGTCGAAGAAGAATCGCTGACGGTGCGCGCCACGCGCGACGCCCTCGCCAAGCTCGACGCCGACCCGAGCCGCTTGTTGCAATGATCCGTAGTGGATCAGTGAATCAGCCGATCCTCGTCATCGACAAACAGCTCATCCAAGATCAGCGCGTCGGGCTCTTCACCCAAGCTCCAAAAGACCATCAAGACGATGATCTTCAGGTCGTCAAGGTCAAGTGGTGTCCCTGAGATCGCCATGGCGCGGTCCACCACCAACTCGCGCATGGGCGAAGGCAGCACGCCGGCCGACTCTAGAAAGCTGATAAAGGCGATGGATTTTTCGCCCAAGTGATCTTGCTCGTCGCTTGAATACACCCGCAGCGCTGTGGCACTTTGGGTACCGGCGTGCGAGGCCGCAGCATCGGCCAACCCAGCCAGCCAACTCAAGGCATCCGCGATTTCATCGGTCTCGAATCCAACGGAGGACAGCTTGCGGGACAACTGCGCCGGATCCGGACAGGCATCCGGACGCCAGTAGTTTTCGTAGAGATAAACGAGCACGTCAAACATGAATCGACTATACCGCAGTGCCTGTGGCGATCTCAGGCCCGCGCGAGGCGTTGAAAAAGCCCCCCGGGTAAGCGCGTGACTTGCGCACCCATTTCAAGCTCAAACAAGTGGGTACTGAGCCGCGCAGCATCCCAACCTGTGCGGATTTGCAAGACATCCAAGGTCACGGGATCGTGGCCCAGCGCCACCCAGAGGGGATCGTCGCTAAGAGCCGTCGCTGCCGCTGCCGCTAACGGGGTGCTTTCCACGCTCAATGCCGTATCCGGCGCAGTGCGTTTGATGGCCAGAAAGTTCAACTCATCCAGCACGTCTTGGGTGCTTTCGACCAATTTGGCCCCTTGCTTGATCAACGCATGGCAGCCTCGGGACTGCGGATTGTGGATGGAGCCTGGCATGGCGAACACATCCCGACCAGCCTCCGTGGCCAAACGAGCGGTGATGAGCGAGCCCGATTGCAAGGCGGCTTCCACCACCACCGTCCCCAGGGACAAACCAGCAATCAGGCGGTTACGCATCGGGAAATGGATGGCCGTCGGCGGGGTGCCGAGCGAAAACTCGCTGATCAACGCACCTTCACTGGCAATGCGATGGGCCAGATCATGGTGGCTACGTGGATAGACCCGGTCGAGCCCGGTGGCCACCACCGCGATGGTGGCACCCGGCCCCTCAAGCGCGCCCTCATGCGCCGCGCCATCAATGCCGAGCGCCAAACCGGAAATGACCGTCAGGCCAGCCTGACTGAACGCCTTGGCGAAGGCCCGCGCATCTTCGCGGCCTTGGGGTGAAGGATTGCGGCTACCGACCACAGCGAGCGCCGGCTGATTCAGCAAATCCACGCGCCCGATCACATAGAGCAGCAGGGGGGGATCGGGCAGATCCAGCAGCGCCACCGGGTAATTCGCGTCCCCAAGCACAAGCAAGTGATGGCGAACGTCAGCGTGCAACCATGCCCATGTCGCGTCAACCCGCTCAGCATGCCCCTCGGGCAACACCCTCAAGGCGTTGGCGGCGCGGGTCTCCACCAAGTGCTGCCAAGCACTGAGCGGCGCATCAAAGATGGTTTGTGGGCTCCCAAAGGCAGCCAAAAGCCGCCGTGCGCTCAACCGACCCACATAAGGTGTTTCGAGCAGGCGCAACCACGCGGCCAGTTCGTCTTGGGAGATCAAGGCTGTGTCACCAGATCTCCGGCCCGTACAGGTGTCTGCGCGCTCAGGATCAGCCCGTAAGAGACGCGGTCAAAGACGCGAAACACCAACACATGACCGTGCGATTCATCCGGCAAACGCAGCTCAGCCCGCAGAGGATCGGAACGGTCAATCACCTTGGCACCCGCACGCCAAAGGGCCAAGACATGACCGCGCTCCATCGCATCTTTTTGACCTCGATTGATGGCCACGATCTGGAACTGCCCACCCGCCATGGCCTCGCCATACAACGAGATCACCCGCCCTGTCATGGGTTCAGTCGGGGCATGGGGGGTGAAATTGCTGTCATCCGACTTCGGGGCCGGGACAAGCCGATCACCCATGCCCGCTTCTTGGCGCAAGCTGGTCAGCGTGAACGTGGCAGGCACGATTTCATCGTGAGTTTCATCCAGCGGCGTCACCTCGCCCCGCCGGGTGTATTCAGCCGCGCCAACATAGGCCGCCTCGAAACCCAACAGTTCCTTGGAATCGGGGTCATAGAGTGGCTTGGGCATGCGGAACAAGCGCCATTCGCGGATATCGGCGATGTTGCCGCGCACATAAACGGTATCGCCCCGACCGAAAAAACTCCGCCCATCACGACCGGCAACGATGCGCGGTGCAGCGTCGAGCTCGTTGGACTCCAGCACCACGGCCTCATTCAGGAAAGGCCGAATCAAGTGCATCGGGATGGTCGCAATCGGGCTGAGGCCAAGCACCCCGGGGCGCGCCCGAGGGCCGTACTTGAGATTCGGATCCTCGGCACTCGCTGCGCCGTCCACGGAACGGCCCATCTTCAGTCGAGCGCGATCACCGGATTTCAAGAGCACCAAAATCTGCCCGGGATAAATCAGATGCGGATTACGCACTTGATCCATGTTCATGCCCCACAACTCGGGCCAACGCCAAGGCCCTTTCAGGAACAAGGTGGAAATGCCCCACAACGTATCGCCCGCTTTGACGGTATAGCTGTCGGGTGCATTCGGGGCCAGCTCAGACAAGGGCACGCCCACTTTCGCCACCTGTTTGGCGGTATCCCGCTGTTGGCCTGAAACGGGGAAGCTGGGCTCAGCACCACTCGGACTACTGGCCAAGAACAGCACCCCAGCAAGGCCCATAAGGCTGAGCAGACGATGCGGGGCGGAAAAGGAAAGATGGCAACGCACGGTCATGGAAATTTTCTCCGACGGATTCGGCAAGTATGGTGCCGGATCAGGGCTGGCGGGTTGCTTGAACAGAATCGGGCGCGAGTGCGCGACAATCTTCATGCGGCTGTTCAAATTCTGCCCATAAACCCCCGAGGTCGCAATGAAAAGGCCCGGTATGTTGTGACCCCGCCCCGATTCAGTGGATGCCATGAGCCAGTTGACCATTCTCCGTTACCCCGATCCCCGGCTGCAAAAAGTGGCTGCCCCGGTCAAGCAAGTCGATGACCGCATCCGCCGACTGGTGGCTGACATGCTGGAAACCATGTATGCCGCCAAGGGCATTGGCCTAGCGGCCACCCAAGTCGATGCGCATGTGCGGGTGCTGGTGATGGATGTCTCTGAAGAGCGCAATGAGCCGCTGGTGTTGATCAACCCCAAGATCGTGGCAGCCAGTGCTGAAAGCGTGATCGGCGAAGAGGGCTGCCTGTCGGTGCCCGACATCTACGACAAACTGCCGCGCCATGTCACGGTGCGGGTGCAAGCGCTGGATCTGCATGGCAAGAGCTTTGAGTTCGAGGCCGACGATATTTTGTCCGTCTGCGTCCAGCACGAGATGGATCACCTCATGGGCAAGGTGTTTGTCGATCACCTCTCCGCCTTGAAGCGCAACCGCATCCGCGCCAAGCTGCAAAAACGCTGGCGTGACGAACAGGACGCGGCATGAGCTTGACCGTCGCCTACGCCGGCACCCCCGAATTCGCAGCCGAAGCCTTGGAAGCGCTCTTTGCGGCAGGCTACAACGTGCCCTTGGTCCTGACTCAACCCGATCGACCGGCTGGGCGAGGCATGAAACTGCAAGCCTCAGCCGTCAAGCAAGTGGCCCTGCGCCACGGCACGGCGGTGAGCCAACCCCGCAGCCTGCGACTCGACGGCAAATACCCCGAGGATGCCCAAGCCGCCCAGCTGGCACTGCAACAAGCCCGTCCTGACGTGCTTGTTGTGGCGGCTTACGGCCTGATCCTACCGAGCTGGGTGCTGACCCTGCCGCGCTTGGGTTGCTTGAATATCCACGCCTCGCTCCTGCCCCGCTGGCGCGGTGCAGCGCCTATCCATCGCGCGATTGAGGCCGGAGACACGCAAACCGGCATCACCATCATGCAAATGGATGAAGGCTTGGATACCGGGGCCATGCTGCGTGTGGATGTCGAACCGATTCAGCCCGATGACACCACTGCCCGCTTGCACGACCGCTTGGCCACCCGAGGGGCCCAAGCGCTACTCACCGTCTTGGCGGAGTTCGAACAAAGCCAAAGCACTGCGCCGGTCGCTGTGCCCCAGCCCGAGCAAGGCATCTGCTACGCCCACAAGATCGACAAGGCCGAAGCCCCGCTGGATTGGCGCTTGCCCGCTCAAACGCTGGCACGACGGATTCGGGCCTTTGATCCCTTTCCCGGAGCCAACTTCAGCCACGGCGGCGAAATCATCAAGGTCTGGGAAGCCCACGTCGTCCACGGCACCCACGGTGCCACACCGGGGAGCGTCTTGGCCCTTGACCCACGCGGGCCGGTCATCGCCTGCGGCGAAGACGCCTTGTGCCTGAGCTACCTGCAACGCCCCGGGGGACGGCGTCAGCCAGCTTTGCTTAGCTTGGCTGGGCAGCCGTTGCAGGTGGGCGACGGTCTCGGTGCCGCCGTCTGAACGGATCTTGACGAGATTCATGCGTTTTACGCATAGTTTCTCGGATCGGATCGCATGATAGGGGTCAAGGCAGAACTTTCGCAGTAACCTGCGCACCCTTCTTTTTCTGCCTTCTAGGCGAACGGTTCGGACATGACCACCTCTTTATCTGCGGCCGAGCAGGCCTTGCGCGAAGCAGCGCTCGACTATCACCGCTTCCCGGTGCGCGGCAAGATCGCTGTCAACCCGCTCAAGCCCCTGATGAACCAGCGCGATCTGTCGCTGGCCTATTCGCCCGGCGTGGCTTATCCCTGCCTAGAAATCCAAGCCGATCCCTCCAAAGCCGCTGACTACACCTCGCGCGCCAACTTGGTCGGCGTGATCACCAACGGCACCGCCGTGCTGGGCTTGGGCAACATTGGCCCACTGGCCGGCAAGCCGGTGATGGAAGGCAAGGGCTGCTTGTTCAAGAAGTTCGCCGGCATCGACGTGTTCGACATCGAACTGGCCGAGAACGACCCCGACAAGCTGGTCGAGATCATCGCTGCCATGGAGCCCACGCTTGGCGGCATCAACTTGGAAGACATCAAAGCGCCCGAGTGCTTCTACATCGAGAAGAAACTCAAAGAGCGGATGAACATTCCCGTCTTCCATGACGACCAACACGGCACCGCCATCATCTCCAGCGCCGCCCTGCTGAACGGCTTGGAGCTGGTTGGCAAAGACATCGGCCACGTCAAGGTGGCGGTGTCGGGTGCCGGTGCAGCCGCCATCGCTTGCTTGGACGTGATGGTGGGCTTGGGCGTGCGGGTGGAAAACGTCTTCGTCTGTGACTCGAAAGGCGTGATCCGCAGCGACCGGCAAGACGTGTTGGACGGCAAGCTCGACGCTTCCAAACAACGCTACTGCCAAACCACTGCGGCCAAGACCTTGGCCGACGTGATCAACGGTGCCGACGTGTTCCTAGGCTGTTCAGCGGCGGGGGTGGTCACGGCCGAGATGGTCACCACCATGGCTTCGAAGCCGATCATCTTGGCGTTGGCCAATCCCGAGCCGGAAATCCGCCCAGAGCTCGCCAAAGCGGCTCGCCCGGACTGCATCATCGCCACCGGCCGTTCGGACTATCCGAATCAGGTCAACAACGTGCTGTGCTTCCCGTACATCTTCCGGGGCGCGCTGGACTGCGGGGCCACCAAGATCACCGAAGCCATGAAGCTGGCCTGCGTGCGCGAAATCGCCGCCTTGGCCAAGGCTGAGATCAGTGAAGAAGTGGCCACCGCCTATGCCGGTCAAGAGCTGCATTTCGGCTCTGAATACCTGATTCCCAAGCCGTTCGATGCTCGCCTGATTCTGCGCATCGCCCCGGCGGTGGCCCAAGCAGCGGCTGATTCTGGTGTGGCCGTGCGGCCGATCACCGACATGGCGGCCTACCGCGAATCGCTGACCAACTTCGTCCATCAAACCGGCATGTTCATGCGGCCAGTGTTCGCTGCTGCCAAGCGTCGCCCGGCCCGCGTGCTGTACGCCGAAGGGGAAGACGAGCGCGTGCTGCGGGCCCTGCCGGTGGTGCTGAGCGAAGGCTTGGCCAAGCCGATTCTGGTCGGCCGTCCGGCGGTCATCCAGTCGCGCATTGAACGCGCCGGCCTGCGCCTGACGCCGGGGGTGGATTTTGAAATCGTCAACCCTGAAGACGACCCGCGCTACCGCGCTTGCTGGGAAGACTATCGCCAGCTGTTGGGTCGCGACGGCGTCTCGCCCGACACCGCCAAGGCCGCCGTGCGTCGCAGCAACACGCTGATTTCCAGTTTGCTGCTGCGCCGGGGTGATGCCGACGCCATGCTCTGTGGCTTGGTGGGTCGCTTCGACGCGCACTTCGATCACATCCGCTCGGTGATCGGTGCCCGCCCGGGCATCCGCACCATGGCGACCATGAACGCCTTGATGCTGGAACAGCACAACCTGTTCATCACCGACACCTTCGTCAACGAAGAGCCGAGCGCAGAAGAACTGGCCGAGATTGCTCGCATGGCGGCCGAGGAAGTGCAGCGCTTTGGCCTGCCGCCCAAGGTCGCCTTCCTGTCGCACTCGATGTTCGGCAGCTCAACACGCCCCAGCGCCAAGCGCATGCGTGCGGCCCGCGATCTGTTCGTGGCTCGGCACCCGGAGATCGAATGCGATGGCGAAATGCACGGTGACGCCGCGCTGACCGATCTGGTGCGACGCAACAATCTGCCCGAAACCCGCCTCGAAGGCGCTGCCAACGTGCTGGTGCTGCCCAACTTGGACGCCGCCAACATCTTGTTCAGCGTGCTCAAAGTGGTGGCCGGTCACAACGTCACCATCGGCCCAATTTTGCTGGGTGCAGCCGCGCCGGTGCAGTTCCTGAGCCCAGCGGCCACCATGCGGCGCGTGGTCAACATGACCGCTTTGGCCGTGGCGGACGCAGCAGCCATTGCGGGTTCTGGGGCGTAAGACAACCAAGCAAGGTCTACGGACCTTGCTTGTTCCTTGCATGTTCCTGTCGGAGTCGATAATCGCGAGCCTTACGCTTGCGATTTCACGCTTCACTCACGATTCCTACAGGAGACAGCCCCATGCCCCGTCACACCAAGATTGTTGCCACGCTCGGCCCCGCATCCTCGGATCCCGCCGTGCTGGAACGCATGCTCAGGGCGGGGGTGGACGTGGTACGGCTCAACTTCAGCCACGGCAAGGCCGAAGACCACATTGGTCGCGCCCGCTTGGTGCGCGAGATCGCCAAAAAGATCGGCCGCACCGTGGCCATCATGGCCGACTTGCAAGGTCCGAAGATCCGCGTCGGCAAGTTTGCCGAAGGCAAAGTCATGCTCGAAGCGGGCCAACCCTTCGTGCTCGATGCTGGGCGCGTTGAACTGGGCGACCTGAGCGGCGTGGGCCTTGACTACAAGGAGCTGCCGCGCGATGTGAAAGCCGGCGACACCTTGCTGCTCAACGACGGCCTGATCGTCATGACCGTCACCGCTGTGCGCGGCGAGCAAGTGCATACCGTCGTCAAGATCGGCGGCGAGCTGTCGAACAACAAGGGCATCAACAAACAAGGCGGTGGCCTGACGGCTCCGGCCCTGACAGGCAAGGACATGGAAGACATCAAGACCGCGATGTCCTTCCAGTGTGAATACTTGGCCGTCTCGTTCCCGAAGAATGCCACCGACATGGAAATGGCGCGTCAGTTGGCCAACGTGGCCGGTGAGCCCTGGCGTCACAAGCCGGGCATGATCGCCAAGATTGAGCGCACCGAAGCCATTCCGCAGCTTGAAGCGATCCTCAAAGCCAGCGACGGCATCATGGTGGCGCGCGGTGACTTGGCGGTTGAAGTCGGCAATGCGGCCGTGCCCGCGCTGCAAAAACGCATGATCCGCATGGCGCGCTCGATGGACAAGGTCGCCATCACCGCCACGCAGATGATGGAGTCGATGATCCAGAACCCGGTGCCGACCCGCGCCGAAGTCTCGGACGTGGCCAATGCCGTGCTCGACGGCACCGACGCCGTGATGCTCTCGGCCGAAACCGCCGCCGGCAAGTACCCGGTCGAAACGGTCGAGCAGATGGTGGCCATTGCCATGGCGGCCGAGCAGGCTGAAGAAACCTCGCTGGACGCCGACTTCGTCAACAAGACCTTCTCGCGCATTGATCAGTCGATCGCCATGGCCGCCCTGTTTGCCGCCCATCACCTCGGTTGCAAGGCCATCGTCGCGCTGACCGAATCGGGCTCAACCGCGCTCTGGATGAGCCGCTACCGCATCCATGTGCCGATCTTTGGCCTGACCAGCCAGCCGGTGTCGCAACACAAGATGGCGCTCTACCGCAACGTGCGCCCCCATTTGGTGGAGCGCATCGAAGACCGTGAAGCCGCCTTGGCCGATGCCGAACAGTTGCTGGTGGCCCAAGGCTTCCTCAAGCCGGGCGATACCTACGCCATCACCTGCGGCTCACCGATGGGGCATCCGGGTGGCACCAACTTGCTCAAGGTGTGTCGCGTCGCGGCTTAAAGCCCGCAGCCCCATCAGACCGTAGAATCGGCCGCCTTTGCACCCAGTTTCAACGAGGTTACACAAGCTGGGTGCGGGTGAATTGACTCCAAAGGTACTCTGCGATGACCCAAGCCCTGCACGAATCCAGCCTGAACAGCCTACCGCTTCTGGCGCGCGGCAAGGTCCGTGACAACTACGCCGTCGGCACCGACCGCATCCTCATGGTGGCCAGCGACCGGCTCTCCGCCTTCGACGTCATCATGGGCGAGCCGATCCCCGGCAAGGGGGCCTTGCTGACCCAAGTCGCGCTGTTTTGGTTCGATAAGCTCACCGGCATCGTACCCAACCACCTGACCGGCGACGATCCGGTCAGCGTCGTGCCGGCCTCTGAGCAAGCGCAGGTGCGCGGCCGCTCCATGCTGGTCAAGCGCTTGAAGCCCCTGCCGGTTGAAGCCGTGGTGCGCGGCTACTTGGCGGGCAGTGGTTGGAAGGAATACCGCGAAAGCGGCACCGTCTGCGGCGTAGAGCTCCCAGCCGGTCTGGGCAACGCCAGCCGCCTGCCCGAGCCCATCTTCACCCCCGCCACCAAGGCCGAGATGGGTGACCATGACGAAAACATCTCCTTCGAACGCATGGTCGGCCTGATCGGCGCTGATTTGGCTGAACGAGTGCGCAGCATCTCCATCCAGCTCTACAAGACCGCCGCTGAAATCGCCCTGACCAAGGGCATCATCATTGCCGACACCAAATTCGAGTTTGGTCTGGACAGCGATGGCACCCTGACCCTGATGGACGAAGTGTTGACCCCCGACTCCTCACGCTACTGGCCCGTCGAGAGTTACGCTGAGGCGGTGGCGCGTGGAGACAACCCACCCAGTTTCGACAAGCAGTTCGTGCGTGACTGGTTGGAGCAAGCCGAAGTGGACGGTAAGCCCTGGAACAAGCAGGCTCCTTCCCCCGCACTGCCGCAGGAGGTCATCGAACGGACCGCTGCCAAGTACGAAGAAGCGCGGACGCGTTTGATGGGTTGATCACCCAGCGGCCCATGAGGCCGTGTGCGAGAAGCAGAAGGGAGCGAGCATGCGACGGCGACTCGAAGCGCTGGGGCATGCCATTCGGCAAGCCCACGATCCACGCGAGATCTTGCTGCTTGGCGCGCAACGCGCCCTGCTGCTGGCCCGCTTGGGCGACATCACCCAAGCACGGCAGGATATCCAAGCCCTGCGTCTTGACTTTCGAACCGCCACCGACCCCACCTTGGCCGCTTGGCTATGGCTGGCTGAAGGTGTGGCGGACTACTTCGAAAACTTAGCCCCCACCGCCCGAGAGCATGTCGCTCGGGCCCACGCCTTAGCGACATCGGCGGCGGTGCCCGTGGTGCAAGCTTTGGCTGCGGCGTGGCAAGCCCATCTCGATGTGGCCGGACAACAAGACAGCGCCTTGGTCGCGCATCTGTGCGAGGCCTTCAGTCTCTCCGACCCCGACCACCACGCAGCCCGCGCCCGCGCCGCCTTGGTGATGGCGTGGGCGCTGCATCTTTGTAGCGGCGAAGCCCATGCGCAGCCGTGGTACTGCCTAGCGCGCAGCCATGCCGCCCAAGACGGTGATGGCGGCACGCTGGGCTCGGTGATGCACAACATGGCGGCCTTGCAAGTGATTCGTGTGCGGCTGGACGCCCTGACCCAGCCCCTCAATCGTCAAGCCGCGCAGCGTGCCTTGCTCAGCACCGAATCCTCCGCCTTTCTGGACCTCAGCATCCATGCCCATGCCATGCAAACCCATCTGCATCTGCTGCGCGCGCAGATCTTGTTGATGCTGGGACAAACCACGGACGCCTTGCAGCTCTACGACACGCACGACCCGGCGGCACCCCGGCAAGGTCTGGCCGAGGTGATGGGGCTCTTCCTCGCTGATCGTGCCTGGTGCTTGTGCAAAGTCGGTGCGTGGGCCGAAGCCCAGGTGGTGGCGGAAGATGCCGAGGCCGCACTCCAACACGTCACCACCGACGCAGAAGCCGCCATCGGCCATGCCCAGCTGGCGCAAGTGGCTCAATGTTTGGTCAATACCTTGGCCCAAGTGCGGCATCAAGCCTTGGCTTGGGCCGCCTTGACCCGCCACCAGCAACGCTGCGCGCATCTACAACAGCTCTTGATCTGTGCCAACCTCGGCTCATGGGTTTTGAGTACAAGCTCTGGTAGAAACGCAGCTTGAACGCAAGATCTGCATCGTTTCGCTGGGACAGGATCTTGCACAGGGGCACTTCATGGCATGGGTACATTTCAAAGCGTCGTTGTTGCGTGCTTTGGGTTCGGGCGTCTTGGGTCTTGGGGTTGCGCTCAGCGCGGGGGTTACGAGTGCCCAAGCCCAGGGCAATGAACACCGTTTGCCCACCACCCGGCCGGTCTTCGGCATCGGTTTCACAGGCGGCGGCGACTACCTCACCACCGTCCCCTTCGACAATGGCACCGTCCAGAACATCTACGCAGGCCGGTTCCTGCACCTATTTCTCGGACTGGAACACCAGAACGCACCCGGCTACTTCTTCCGAGGCACGCTGGGCTATCACAGTGACTCGGTCAGTGGCGTCAATGGCTCCGTGAGCTTCTCGCGCCTGCCTCTTGAGTTCAGCACCCACTTTTACATCGCTGATCGCATCACCTTCGGGCTGGGTGCCCGTAAATCGCTGGGCGTATCGCTGGACGGCTCCAGCGTGGGCCTGATGCCCATCCCCATGACATCCAACCTCGGCTGGCTCGCGCAGATGGAATACGAGCTATCCCCCGAATTCAGCCTCGCCATGCGACTGGTGCATGAGACTTTCCAAGTCAACAGCACCGGCATGAGCGTCGATGGCGGTCACGCTGGGATGTATTTCAATGTCGTGTTTTAAGAGGAGACAACCATGACTCAACATATCGGTTTGACCTCCATCTTGGTCTTAGCCCTCACCACAGGGTCGGCTTGGGCCAGTAGTGCCGTAGAAACAGAGACGCAACTGGCTTTGCGCGGTGTGTTCGGTGTGGGGTTCACCGGCGGTGGTGATGAGTTGGCCAGTTTCACCATGGACAACGGTAGTAGCAAAAGCGTGACAGCCGGTGGCGGTTTTCACATCTACATCGGCGGCCGTTATCAACCACGCCCCGATGTGGCGGTCCAAGCCACCTTCGGTTACCACAGCGACAGCATCACCGCCCAGAACGGCGACGTCAGTTTTGTCCGATACCCGTGGGAGCTGATCGGTCAATACCGTGTGAACAACAAAATCTGGCTGGGCGGGGGACTGCGTCTGACGACGGGTGTCAAGTACGACGCCACAGGTACCCCAGCCAGACTCACAGGCCTGTCCCATCTCGCCATGACGTCCAGCCCAGGGCTGATTGTCGAAGGTGATTACGCTTTTTCTGATAGCGGCAGCTTCGTGTTGCGCTTCGTGAGTGAACAATTCAAGACGCCTTACAACACGAGCATTGACGGCTCTCACTTAGGTTTCTACGTCAAGGGCCTGTTCTAACCATAGGGAACCCAACTTGAAAACCGCCCGCGTTCTATCGTCACTCATCGGCTTGGTCGCTTTGGTGCTGCCTTGCTGGAGTTTCGGACAAACCCAGGGCGAGTGGCATCCGCTATTGGGGGTGGGCGTGCTACAGAACAAGCCCCTTCACGGCGCGGGTGACACCAGCATCTACGATGGCGAGGCCATCTATATCTACACAGGTGCCCGTTATCAGCAGGGGGCCAATGCAGCAACGCAGATCACGGTGGGTTATCAAAAAGCCAGCACCGGAGACTTGCAGGCCCACACGCGGGTCACCTTTCGGCGAGTGCCCATCGAGGCCCTGAGCTCTATGAAGGTGGCTTCCCGGCTTTGGTTGGGCTGGGGTATGCGCTACGCCCCGTTCGCCGAGATTTCCGGTGCTACCACCGCAGCTCGGTCGTTTTCACCCGGCACGGGCTTGATCTTTGAGGCGGAGGTGCCCTTCACCACCAACGACAAAGAGCACCTCGCCTTTTGCTTGCGCTACGTGCGCGAGTCCTACAAAGAACGCACCGGCGAGCCGATCAACGGCTCGCACATCGGTGCATTTTTACGCTTCGGTGGCTGGTAGCTGCCGCTGAACTGACGGTGATCAGAAAATCACCATGCTGAGCCGGCGGCGGTATTGGTCGATCACCGGGTCAGCGCTGGTCACCACGGCTTTGCCGGCGATTTCCAAGGTGCTCTTGGCTTCGTTGGCCGCAGGTTTCGGGGCGGGTTTACTCATCAACTCCAAGATGGCCACGTACGTCTTGCGGGCCAGACCGTCCTGCCACGCTTTGTCGCGCATCAGGATTTCCAGCAGTTCATCCATCGCTTGGGTGTGCTGCTGCGCCGCAAACCAGCCTTGGGCCAGAGCAAACCGGGCCTCGAAGTCGCGCTTGTTGACCGCAATCGCCGCCAGCAATTCTTCGGGGTGACGCGCATGGGCTTGGGCCTCAACGGCGCTCAACCAAGCCCCCAAGGCGGCGATGCGCTGATCCATCAAAACCTTGCTGGCCATGGGCGCAAAGACGTTGCGAGCCTCGGCGACAAAACCGTTTTCAAGCAACAGCTTGATGTAGTCAAAGCGGGTGACATCGTTCTCGGGATCGGCCGCCAAGGCTTGTTGCAGCTTGTCGATCGCAGCGTCCAAAGAATCATCCTCAACCGGCATGTTCTCTTCGGCCCCATCAGCTTCAGCAGCGTCAGCGTCGGTCGCCATCGCATCAACGCTGGGCACATGCTTGTCGAGGAACTCGCGGATTTTTTCTTCGGGAATCGCGCCGACAAAGCCGTCCACCGGCTGACCGCCCGCAAACATCACGCAAAAAGGGATGGAGCGCACGCCAAACATCTCACCCAATTGGCTGGAGATGTCTTGCTGCTCATCGGCGTTGAGCTTGGCCAGCACGAAACGGCCGGCGTACTCGGTTTCGAGTTTTTCAAGGATCGGGCCCAAGCTGCGACACGGTCCGCACCACGGTGCCCAGATGTCGAGCAGCACGGGTTGCTGGAGGGACGCCTGGATCAGGTCGTTCTGAAAATTCTCAAGGGTGATGTCGATCATCGTGGGTACCTGGGCCTTGTGGGAGTGTTTTGTGCCGATCGGTCTGGGGGCCGCCTAGAATCTCCCCTTTTTGCTCGACGGGAGTCCGCCTTGAACAGTGCCCAGCCCGTGGTCGGCATCGTCATGGGGTCCAACAGTGATTGGGACACCATGAAGAACGCGGCCCAGATTCTCGCCGACTTCGGCGTGGCTTATGAAGCCCGCGTCGTTTCGGCCCACCGCATGCCTGACGACATGTTTCGCTACGCCGAAACGGCGCGGACGCGTGGCCTGCAAGCCATCATCGCGGGCGCGGGTGGTGCCGCGCACTTGCCCGGCATGCTCGCTGCCAAAACCTCGGTGCCGGTGCTGGGCGTGCCGGTGGCCAGCAAGCATCTGCAAGGGGTGGATTCGCTGCACTCCATCGTGCAAATGCCCAAGGGCATTCCGGTGGCCACCTTTGCCATCGGCGTGGCTGGTGCGGCCAACGCAGCCCTGTTCGCGGTTGCGCTGCTGGCCAACCACGACGAAGGCTTGCGCGCCGCCTTGGACGCCTTTCGAGCCCGCCAAACCGACGTGGCCCGAGCCATGACGCTGGACGATTGATGGGTGCTGCCGTGACTTCCACCGCTTCTGCCCCGGTCCTGCTACCCGGTATTTCCGGGCCTTCGGGCCAGCCCACCACCTTGGGCGTGATGGGTGGGGGTCAGCTTGGCCGCATGTTTGTGCATGCCGCCCAAAGCTTGGGCTATCGCACCGTGGTGCTCGATCCTGATCCAAGCAGCCCGGCGGGCTTGGTGGCGCATGCGCACATCACCACGTCCTATCTGGACGGCACCGGCTTGTTCGGCTTGGCCGGCATGGCGGATGCCATCACCACCGAGTTTGAGAACGTGCCCGCCGAAGCCCTGCACGCCTTGGCTGCGCAGCGACCTGTGGCCCCTGGGGCGGCAGCGGTCGCCGTTTGCCAAGACCGCGCTGCTGAGAAAGCGCACTTCACGGCGTGCGGCGTGGCGTGCGCACCGCACGCCCTGATCGAAACGCCCGAGCAACTCGCCGCTGTGGCCGACCACTTGCTGCCCGGTATTCTCAAAACCACCCGCATGGGCTACGACGGCAAGGGCCAGATCCGCGTCACCTCGCGCGAAGATCTCGAAGCCGCTTGGCTTGATCTGAAGCAAGTGAGCTGCGTGCTTGAAGCGCGCTTGGGCCTAGCGTTCGAAGTCAGCGTGATCGTGGCACGCAACGCCGCTGGTGAGGTGGTTCACTACCCACTGCAACAAAACCTGCACCGCGACGGCATCTTGGCGGTCACCACTGTGCCTGCGCCCGACCTCACCCCGGCCTTGCAGGCTCAAGCGATCACAGCAGCGGAGACCATCGCCGCCCGGCTCGGCTACGTTGGCGTGCTGTGCGTTGAATTTTTCGTGCTGCAAGACGGCAGTTTGGTGGTCAACGAGATGGCACCGCGTCCGCACAACTCGGGGCACTACACCATCGACGCTTGCGATGTGTCGCAGTTCGAGCTGCAAGTACGCGCCATGTGCAACCTGCCCTTGGTCGCGCCACGCCTGCATTCACCCACCGTGATGCTGAACTTGCTGGGCGATCTCTGGTTTGACGCCGCAGGCACCGAACGCAACCCCGATTGGGCAAGCGTGCTGGCCCTGCCCGGCGTGCATTTGCACCTCTACGGCAAACACGCGGCCCGCCCGGGTCGCAAAATGGGTCATCTGACGTGTACAGCCGCCACCGAAGATCAGGTCCGCCAAACGGGCCTGCGTGCAGCACAGATCTTGGGTTTGGGTCGGTGGTGAACCCCTTGGTGAGCGTCAACACGCGCAGCGTGGCCGAGGCGGCTCAGACCTTGGCCGACGGCCACTTGGTGGCTTTTCCGACCGAGACGGTCTACGGCTTGGGTGCGCGCGCGGATCAAGCCGAGGCCGTGGCGCAAATCTTTGCGGCCAAAGGTCGGCCCAGCGATCACCCGTTGATCGTGCATGTGGCGGATGCAGCGGCAGCAGCCCACTTTGCCGCCGAACTCCCCCCCGTGGCCCAGCGGCTGATGCAAGCCTTTTGGCCCGGGCCGCTCACCGTCATCGTGCCGCGCCGCGCCGGTTTGGCGGCCGAAGCCGCTGGCGGACAAGACAGCATCGGCCTGCGCTGCCCCGCCCACCCAGTGGCCCACGCCTTGCTGCAAGCGGCGGCGGCCTTGGGCGTGATGGGGGTTGCAGCACCGAGCGCCAACCGTTTTGGCCGCATCAGTCCGACCACCGCCGCCCATGTCGCCAGCGAATTTGCCGATCAACCCGCGCTGCTCATCTTGGACGGCGGCGATTGCAGCGTCGGCATTGAGTCCGCCATTGTCGATTGCAGCCGAGGCCATCCCGTGTTGCTGCGCCCCGGCGCGCTCCAGCGTGAAGCCATCGAGACCGCAGCCGGCATGGCGCTGCGCGACCGAGACGAAGCCGCACCGCGCGCTTCAGGCACCTTGGCCGCGCACTACGCACCGCGCGCCAAAGTACGTTTGATGTCGGCGCAAGCCTTGCGCACAGCGCTGGACTTACTCGGCCCGGACGAAGCCCGTCAAGCCGGCTTGGCGGTCTACCTACGTACCCTCGCACCACCGGCCAAGATGGCGGGACGGTGCATGCCCAAAGATGCCGCAGGTGCTGCGCGCGAGCTTTTTGCTGCGCTACGGGCCTTGGATGAAGAAACGGGGATTCGCCTGATCTGGGTGGAAGCTCCGCCAGAAGAAGCGGATTGGGACGGCGTGCGCGACCGTCTGACGCGCGCGGCTGCGGCCTGATCAGGAAAGACCACAAACAATGAATGCGATGAAGAAACTTTTCTGGCTGCATGCCCTGCTGTTCGCCCTCTTGGTCAGCGGCTGCGGTGGCAGCGTGACCCGGGTTGAACCCTTCGTGGCCCAAGCAGTGGTTGTATTTGGTGATGAGCTGAGCTTGTTGACCACACCGGAAAACTATCGCTACGGGGTCAACTTTCTCGATACCCCCACCAATCCGGCAACGCTGAACTGCGCCCTCAATCCCGTGTGGAGCCAGGTCGTGGCCTCCAACTTTGGCTTCGGCTTTCCGGGGCGATGCTCGGCAGGTCCCACCGCCACCGTCTTGGCCCAAGCCGGGGCCACAGTGGCAGGTGTCACCACACAGGTCCAAAACTACACCAGCGGCTTCACCAACAAGACCTTGATCACCGTGATGGCCGGCATGCACGACATCGTCAATGCCTATACCGATTGCAGTGCGGGTAGGACCAATGCAGCCGGTGCGATTGAGCAAGTCAAAGCTGCCGGGGCCCAACTTGGCAACCTCATCAACAGCATGGCGGCCAACGGCGTGGGCGGACGGGTGGTGTTCGTCACGGTGCCCGATCCGCTGCTAAGCCCGCAAGGGCGGGGCATCAGCAATGCCGGCGCGGGTTTCGGTGGCTGCGTCACCACCGTGCCTACAGTCGCCCGCTTCGGCAAGGACTTGAACTCATGCGATGGCAAGGGGCTGGCGTGTTCCTTCAACACGGCTTTGCGCACCACTGTGGTCAACGACGGACGCTACGTCGCCATCGTCACCGCCGATGAACTGACCAACCTCATGACCACCACGCCGGGCAACTATGGTTTTGGCAACGTGACGGATCCGGCCTGCGACGCAGCTCTGTCGAACATGGATCTCACGCCCCCTGTGTTTTGCACCACCTCCACCTTGGTCGCCGGCGCAGGTGGCAATCCCTTGCTGTATCTGTGGGCCGATGGTCTACGCCCGGGGCCCACTTGGCACAACCGTGTGGGCAGTGCCGCTGTGACCCGGGCGCGCAATAACCCGTTTTGATCCAGCGCTAAACCGCCCTCCACGCCCGTGCTACGCTGAAAGCCGCTGGGGCCACGTCGGCCCGGGGCTTGACGATTGGAGACGATCATGCGTTGGCAAAAACAGGTTCGGGGCTTGATGTGGGGAACAGCATTCGTCGGGGCGCTGACCGCTGGGCTGGTGGGTTGCGGTGGCAACACCACCCCCTACACCTACAACCGCTTGGTGGTGTTCGGCGACAGCCTGAGCGATGTCGGCAGCTACAAAACCGCAGGCTTGGTGGCGGCCTTTACCTATGCAGGCAAATACACCATCAACGGCCCCACCTCGACGATCTGGGTGGAGAACTTAGCCACCAAACTGGGTGTAGCGGCTCCTTGCGCAGCGCAAACTGGGCTGGAAAGCAGTGGATCCTTGGCAGGGTTTGCCGAAGTCATCGCCAACCACAGCGGCTGCTATGGCTACGCCCAAGGCGGTGCCCGCGTCACGGCCACCGTGGGTCCGGGCAACAAAGCATTGATCGCCTTGGGGGACACCAGCGGCTACATGGGCAACCTCACGGTGCCCGTCGTGACGCAGATGGATAACCACTTGGCCGTCAGCAGCTACACCAACAACGATTTGGTGAGTGTGCTCGCCGGAGGCAACGATGTATTCATGCAGCTCGCGGCCTTGAACGCCAGCGTGGCAGCCGGTGTGCCTGTGGCCACAGCCACGGCCAATGCCATCACTGCCATGCAACTCGCCGGGGATGAACTGGCCGCCGCCGTCTTGTCGAAGGTCATTGCCAAAGGACCATCCCGTGTCGTGGTGGCGAACGTCCCGGATGTGAGCCTCACACCGTTTGGCGTCAGTTTGGGCACCAGCACACAAGGCTTGATCGTGCAGATGGTGCAAGCGTTCAACACCCACCTCAGCGCGGGGCTGGGTAACAGCAACCGCATCGTCTTGGTTGATCTCTTCACCGAAAGCCAAAAGCAAGCCGCCACACCCGCTGCGTACGGTTTGACGAACGTGACGGCCGTCGCCTGCCCGGTCGCCACCAATCCCGTCAAGTCCATCGGCTGCAACGCGGCCACGCTGGTGGCGGGTGAAACAGCGGCCACCACGTACGAATACGCTGATGACGTTCACCCGACGCCCTACGGCTACAAATTGGTGTCGGACAAGGTCTGGGCCGACATGAGCCTGCGCGGCTGGCAACCGTAAAAAGACCTCACCGGGATCAATCGGTCCCGGTCGCCTCGAACCAGATCTTCATGCCCAGAATCGTTCCGGCCAACAGCAGCGTGAAAGCGTTGGCGATGATCACCGGCCAAGCGCCGATCAAGCAGCCGTAAACCAGCCAGAGCGCGATGCCAAGGGTGAAGGCCAAGTACATCGGCAGTGAAATGCCGCTGACGTCACGGGTGCGCAAGGTCAGCAGGGTTTGGGGCACAAAAGCCACGGTGGTCAGGGTGGCGGCGATGGAGCCGATGGTGTCGATCCATCCGGGCGAAAGGTTCATGGGGCACTGGCCGCTGGGGCCATGGAGTCGTCGGGCGGCCAGCGTAGCACGCCCACCAGCAAGGCCTCCAGCACCGCCCGGGCGGTCTCACTGCGGGCGTTGGGGTCATTCAACATCACCACCACCACCCAACGCTGACCGGGCTGCGTGCCCTCCACATAGCCCGCCAACCCCGCCACGTTATCGAGCGAGCCGGTTTTGAGATGAGCTCGCCCGGCAAGGCTGGTCAAGCGCCGCACCGTGGTTTCACCGGCCAAGGGCAAGGAAGCCAGCAGCTCGGGCATCCAAGGCCGCGTCCACGCCCACTGGAGCAGCTGCGCCAAGCAGTGCGCACTCAAGCGTTCATCGCGCGACAACCCCGAACCCACCTCGATCCGCAGGCTCTCAAGCGCGCAACCCGCTTGGCTGCGCAGACGCTCACTCACCAGCGCCCGGCTGGCTTCCCATGTACCCACACCTTGCTGCGCCAGACTCAGGCTTAGAAAAATCTGGTGCGCGATGACGTTGTTGCTGTACTTGTTCATGTCACGCAGCACCTCGGCCAGCGGCGGTGAGTCCCACGTCCACCACGGGGTGCGGTGGACCGGCACGGCCCCATCGCGCACCTTGCCACTCAACTTGCCGCCCAGCTCACGCCACGCCGCTTCCAGCAACCGCGCGTTGTAGCTGGCCGGATCAGCGTAGGCCACCGGCCAGCTTTTTTCACCGCAAGCCCAAGCCATCGTCCCTTTGAAAACCGGCCGACTCCGGTCGCGCCAATCGGGCTGAAGCAGGCTGCGCCAATCCCCACACGGTGCCTGGCCCTCGCTCAGGGCCACCTGCGGCGGCAGCGTCACGCCCGCCAAGGCGGGTTCGCTCCAAAGACGGATTTTTTTCAGCGCAGGCTCGGGCACGAAGTTGAGCGTGAGGCTCTTGTAATTGAGCATCAACGCATCGGGGCGCACGTTGTAGGGCCGAGAGGGCTCAGCATCGAAAGCGCCTGGATCGACCGCCGGGATCTGGAACGCTTGGCGGTCCAGCACGATGTCGCCCCGGATCTCCTTCACCCCGCGTTGCTGAACAGCGCGCAGCAACCGTTGCACGCGCTCCACCACCAAGCTCGGATCGCCCAAGCCTTGCACCACGAGGTTGCCGTGCAGCACGCCGTCACGCAACTCGCCGTCAAGGTAGATGGGGGTCGGCCAGACGTAAGTCGGGCCCAGCACGTCAAGCGCCACTGCACTGGTGGCCAGCTTCATCAGCGACGCCGGATTGAAGGCCTGATCCGCGTTGTGCGCCAGCCGAGGTGCCTCTGAACCCACTGAGCCGACTGGGGCAACCCAAACGGCCAGACTGCGCGGCTCGATATGCGCCCGGGCCAAGACCGCCAAGACCTCGGGCGGCAGGGGCGCGGCCCGAGCCACAAAGCACGAAGCGTTGAAGAGCAGGAACAGACCGAGCAAGACGTGGCGCAATGACATCTTGAAAATCATACGCACCGCTACACTGCCGCCGATGACAACGCGCCTCCTTGCCCTCGATAGTTCGACCGAAACCCTGCACTTGGCGTTGTGCGTGGGTGATGCGGTCCATCGCGTCGCCGCCCCCGGCGGGCCCCAAGCCTCTGCCTCCCTGCTGCCCACCGTGCAACGCCTGCTGACGGATGCCGGCTTGGCGGTGCGCGATCTTGACGCCATCGCTTTCGGACGCGGCCCCGGAGCCTTCACCGGCTTACGCACCGCCTGCTCCGTGGCCCAAGGTTTGGCCGCTGGCGCTGATCGCCCGGTGTTGATGCTCGACACCTTGGCCTTGGTGGCCGAATCAGCCCGGCAACGCGGCGGCCCGCTGCGGGTTTGGGTCGGTTTGGATGCGCGCATGCACGAGGTCTACGCCGCCTGCTGGCACTGGGAGGCCGCCGCCGGCTGGGTGGCCGAACAAAGCGTGGCGCTCTACGCCCCCGACACATTGGCCGAGCATGTGGCGGCTTCTGGGCTGGGCTTGGTTGGCAATGCCTTGTTGGCCTACCCGGAAGCCTTGGCCGCCCTAGGGTTGCCAGAGGGGGCGCTGGCGCAACCGGACGGAGCCGCGTTGGCAGCCTTGGCACGCGGCGCTTGGGCGCGAGGCGAAGGGCTGGACAGCGCCTTGGCCCTACCGCTCTACGTGCGCGATAAAGTGGCGCAAACCACCGCTGAGCGCGCGGCACAGAAAATCGCTCCCAAAGGGGTCGCATCATGAAACTGCGCCCCATGCTGATGCAGGACATGGACGCCGTGATGGCCATTGAGGTGCGGGCTTACGTCTTCCCTTGGACGCTCAATCACTTCACCAGCAGCCTCATCGCCCCCGGCTACACCGCCATCTGCCTTGTGGACGACGCGGATCAGCTCTGCGGCTATCAGATCAGCTTGGGTGGCGTGGACGAGCTGCATCTGCTCAACATCACGGTCGCCCCCGAGCAACAAGGGCGCGGCCTAGCCAGAATGATGCTGGCCGAGCTGCTTGAGCAAGCCAAGCAGCAACGCGCCGAATTCATCTGGCTCGAAGTGCGGCCCAGCAACACCCGAGCCTGCGCGCTCTACGACCACGAAGGCTTTGAGCCTGTGGGCCGCCGTCGGGGCTATTACCCCGCCCCACAGGGGCAACGCGAGGATGCGCTCGTGATGCGCCGCCAAGTGATGGCTCACCGGGTCATGGCCCCACACACCGAGGCTGGTCATGCGCTGGACTGAACGGCAATGCGCCTTGCTGGGTGAAATCGGCATCAAAGGCTGGTGGCCCACACCGCCCCCAGCGCCGAAGGCCGTGATCGCAACCCCGCCCCCGCCGGCGGCACCCCGCCCCAAAGATAAACCGATCCCGATCACCGTCCCGAGATCCGAACCGGCGCAGCCCGTACCGATCATCCCGCCCGTCGTCGCAGCCGGACCCACCGCCACTTTGGACTGGCCGGCCTTGCGAGCAGCGGTTGCAGGCTGCCAAGCCTGTGCGCTGTGTGAAAACCGCACCCAAACCGTGTTCGGCGTCGGTCACGAACAGGCGCACTGGATGCTGGTGGGTGAAGCACCCGGCGAACAGGAAGACCGCCAAGGCGAGCCCTTTGTCGGCAAGGCCGGGCAGTTGCTCGACAACATGCTGTTTGCCGTTGGGCTGGGGCGAGGTCCAAGTCCACAAGGACAGGACGACCCGGCCCGGCAGGTTTACATCGCCAACGTCCTCAAGTGCCGGCCGCCGCAGAACCGCAATCCCTTGCCGGAGGAAGTCCTGCGCTGCGAGCCGTACCTGAAGCGTCAAGTCGAGCTGGTTCGGCCCCGTCTGATCTTGGCCATGGGCCGCTTTGCGGTGCAGTCGCTCTTGCAAACCCAAGAGCCTATCGGTCGGCTGCGCGGCCGGGTGCATCGCTACCAAGGCGTCCCGCTGGTGGTGACCTATCACCCGGCTTATTTACTGCGCAACCCACTCGACAAAGCCAAGGCTTGGGAAGACCTCTGCCTAGCCCGCGACGTGATCCTTGGACATCAGCCCGGCCATCAACCCTGACGCAACAGGCGGGCAGCGTCGAGTGCGAAGTACGTCAAGATGCCATCCGCGCCCGCGCGCTTGAAGGCCAGCAGCGACTCCATCATCACGGCGTCGTGATCCAACCAGCCGTTTTGCGCAGCAGCTTTGAGCATGGCGTACTCGCCGCTGACTTGGTAGGCAAAGGTCGGCACGCGGAACTCGTCCTTGACCCGGCGCACGATGTCGAGGTACGGCATCCCGGGCTTGACCATCACCATGTCAGCCCCTTCAGCGATGTCGAGCGCCACTTCGCGCAGCGCCTCATCGCTGTTGCCCGGGTCCATCTGGTAGACCTTTTTGTTGCTCTTACCCAAGTTGCCCGCCGAGCCCACCGCATCGCGGAACGGGCCGTAGAAGCTGCTGGCGTACTTGGCGCTGTAGGCCATGATGCGGGTGTGAATAAAACGCTGCGCTTCGAGCGCTTGGCGAATCGCACCGATGCGGCCGTCCATCATGTCGCTGGGTGCCACGATGTCCACACCCGCTTGGGCATGCGCCAAGGCCTGTTTGACCAACACCTCGGTGGTTTCGTCGTTCAACACATAGCCGGTGTCGTCGATCAAACCATCTTGGCCGTGGGTGGTGTACGGATCCAGCGCAATGTCGGTCATCAACCCCAGCTCCGGGAAACGGCGCTTGAGCTCAGCCACAGCTTGCGGGATCAGGCCCTCTGGGTTGAACGCTTCACGCCCATCGGCGGTCTTGTTGCCACCTTCCAACACGGGGAACAACGCCATCACCGGCACACCCAGAGTCACGCATTGCTCGGCGATCTCAAAGAGACGGTCCAAGCTGTGGCGCTGAACCCCCGGCATGGAACCCACGTCTTGGCGCTTACCCTCCCCTTCGAGCAAAAAGACGGGATAAATCAAGTCCTGCGCACGCAGGTGGTTTTCACGCACCAAGGCACGGGTGAAGTCATCCCGACGCAGACGACGCGGGCGATGAAAAGGGAAGCTGTGGGGGAAATGCATGGCAAGGTCCGTTTGAAAGCCTGCGAAATGTGCAGCCATTTCTGGCTCCCCGATTTAGGGGAGAGTCCGTATTGTCATTAGATTCAGAAGTGCTATAGTTATTCCTGAGTGGTGAGCCGCAAGGCAGCCGCTCCCTGCTTTTCCTCCCTGAGCAGGTGCCTTACCGTGTTGACAGCGTTAAGGCTTATAAGCCCCAACCCACGGTTGGGGCTCTTTTTTTGCCTCAATGTCGGCGAGGATGACTTGCTGATGCCTTGGGGTGATGCACCGGACGATCATCGAACTGCACCGGGCGCGTCGAATGCAACTCATCAAACCAAGATGACATCGGCGGAGCCATCGGATCTTCAAACTCATCCCCCATCGGGATGGTGATGGGATTGTTGCTGTTGAGTTCGGCGTGGGCAAAGGTTTCAGTCAGCGGCGGAGCCGGATTCCATGGCGGAATCTCCGGGTTCTCTTTCACCAAGGCTTTCCGTACCGCCGCCGGATCAGGCAGCATGGCATCACCCCAGATGTGAACCGGGATACCCGCAGCTTGCATGACCCGCTCGACACGGCTGCGACGTTTGCGTGCCCGATCCGTCTCACTGCGCCCCGGATCACGCACATCAATCACGGCAATCACGCCTGAAGAGAGATCGCAAACCATCAGATCGACGCAAACGTGGCCGATGCGCCGCATCCATTCGCTGTAGGACAGCCGCGTGGGCACGCGCACAAAACGGGCAATCGGCACTTGCGCCAACACGAAGTGATCCGGCAAGGCGCGGCGCAGGATTTCTAGCGCATCGCGATGACGCGGTGTCAGCAGTCGGGTGCGCTGCGGCACCCAGCCCGACACCGTATCGACCGCATCAAGGATGCGGTTGCTGTGCCCACCCGGTCGGCGTCTTCGGGTGCCCCTTGGCCCCCAACGCTGCCAAACCGCAAGGCCAAGAACAATCACGATGCCCAGCAGCAAAACTTGAAACCAGGGGGTGTTTATCAAAGCAACAGCAGCCATGGCACAACCTCGTTGGTCTTGAACTATTTTCTCAAGGGTACGGCCAACGCCATCAGGCCCCAAAACCCGGCAAACCACCGCGTCGGCCGCCACCGCCCATGCGCTTCATCATCTTCATGAGGCCCCCACCCCGCATCTTTTTCATCATGTCACGCATCTGCTCGTACTGGTTGAGCATGCGATTCACCTCTTGAACCTGTACGCCGGCTCCGGCAGCGATGCGCCGCTTGCGGCTGGCCTTGATGAGATCGGGTTTGCGCCGTTCCAGCGGTGTCATCGAATGGATGATGCCTTCCATACGCCGCATATCACGCTCGGCCCGGTCCATATCAGCCTGTCCTGCCTTGGCCGCCATGGCCGCCGGCAGCTTGTCCACCAAGCTCGATAGCCCGCCCATCTTTTTCATCTGACTGAGCTGGAGCAGAAAATCATTCAGATCGAAATCAGCGCCCGATTTGACCTTCTCGGCCAGCTTCTGCGCTGACTCAAGATCCACCCCTTTTTGAACTTCTTCCACCAACGCCAAGATATCGCCCATGCCCAGCACACGGCCCGCATGGCGTTCGGCATCGAAGACTTCAAGGCCGTCGATCTTTTCGGAGACCCCGGCAAACTTGATCGGTGCGCCGGTGATGGCGCGCACCGACAAGGCTGCGCCACCACGTGAGTCGCCGTCGAGCTTGGTCAGCACAATGCCGGTCAGTGGCAGCGCTTCCTTGAAGGCTTTGGCGGTGTTGATCGCATCTTGGCCCTGCATCGCATCGACCACAAACAGCGTCTCGATCGGGTTGAGCGTGGCGTGCAAGTCCTTGATTTCGGCCATCAAGGCTTCGTCGATGGCCAGTCGGCCAGCGGTATCGACCAACAGCACGTCAAAGTAGTGCTTGCGGGCGTAATCGATGGCCGCCAAAGCGATGTCGTGCGGTTTTTGATCCGGCTGGCTCGGGAACCATTCAGCCCCCGCCTGCCGGGTCACCGTTTTGAGCTGCTCAATGGCGGCGGGCCGATAAACGTCGGCGGAAACCGTCAGCACTTTTTTCTTGCGGCGCTCAATCAAATGCTTGGCCAGCTTGGCCGTGGTGGTGGTTTTACCCGCCCCCTGTAAACCGGCCATCAAAATCACCGCTGGCGGCTGGGTCGCCAAATTGAGATCGGCCACGCCATCGCCCATGGTGGCGGTCAGCTCCTTGTGGACGATGCCCACCAAGGCTTGGCCCGGCGAGAGCGAACCCACGACCTCTTGGCCCAAGGCTTTGTCTTTGACGCGGGCGATGAAATCGCGCACCACCGGCAAGGCCACATCGGCCTCCAGCAGCGCCAACCGAATCTCGCGCAGCATGTCCTGCACGTTGGATTCGGTGATGCGAGCCTGGCCGCGCATCGATTTGACAAGGCGGGATAAACGTTCGGAGAGAGCTGAGGCCATGCGATGCGATGCTACGAAAGTACACTGTGCGGGTGATTCTATCGACCAGCTCCGCCCTTACCCCGACCTTATGGGTCGTCGTCCCTGCCATGCTGGCCATGGCGGCCTATCTGTGGGCCATGGGCTCGGCCGGAAAGAGCCCCCGGCACGCTTTTGTGCTGGCGTGGCTCGCGCACGGTGCGGCCCTCTTGGCACACCAATTTGGCATCGGTGAAGCCGGTTCCGGCGCACGTTTTGGCTTCGCCTTGGCCATGACGATGACGCTCTGGCTGGTGATGTTTGTCTATGCCATAGAGAGTCGTTTCCGACCTTTGACGGAAGTGCGCCGGGCCTTGGCCATGGCGGGCAGCTCGTCGCTGCTCCTGCTGCTCATCTATCCCGGCGATCCGCTTGGGCATCCCAGTTCACCTTGGTCACCCCTGCACTGGGGCTTGGGACTGGTTTCCTACGGGCTTTTTGGTGTGGCGGTGCTGCACGCGCTGTTGCTTGACCGGGCCGAGCGCAGCTTGCGTTCACACCGTAAGCCGTTGCTTGTCGAAGCCCCAAGTGCCGCGCCGCCGCCAAGCCTGCCGCTGTTAACGCTTGAAAAACTCACCTTCCGCTTCGTCAAAGCAGGCTTCGTGGCCTTGACCTTGGCCATCGCGGTCGGTTGGCTGTCGAGCGTGGCTTGGCACTGGGACCACAAGATGGTGTTTTCGCTGCTGGGCTGGCTGATCGTTGCCAGCTTACTGATCGGGCGGCAGTTGCTGGGTTGGCGCGGTCGGCGGGCCACGCGCTGGCTCTACGCTGGCGCGGGCTTTTTGCTCTTGGCCTATGTGGGCTCACGCTTCGTGATGGAAGTGATGCTGCACAAAACCCAAGCCCAAGGTGTCGCGCTGAGCTGGCTGACCACATGGGCGCTTGGATGAGAGGCTTGGTCCTGCTCTTGCTGGGGGCTGTGGTCTGGTGGCTGAGCCGGCTCGCACGGCGCTCATCGTCAGAGCTGACCCAGCACCCAACCCACCGAGCCCCCCAACCGCACCAACCTCACCAAGCCGGCACCCAGCCCTTGGTGGCCTGCACACACTGCGGCGTGCAGCAGCCCCGTGACGAGGCGCTGTTCGACGCCGATGGGCAGCCCTACTGTGGCCCTGAACACCGCGACGCCGCCCGGCGCGCTGCCCTCAAGCGCTAACGCCTCGCTGATGCACCTGTTTGGCATCTTTGCCTTGGCCCGCGTGCTGCTGGGCTTGCTGCTGCTTCTGGTCGAAGTCCTGTTGGAGCTTTACGCCCACACGGGGATCTCGGTGCTGGCCTGGGGGTTTTGCTCAGCCTATGTGGGCGCAGCGGTGGGTTTGCTGCATTGGCAACGCCGCACCCTACGCACGCTGCCGCACAGCACGGCCACCCCGCCCCCCCGACGTTGGTGGCTATGGACGGTGGGGGTGGATCTGCTGGCTTTTTCGGTGCTACTCCAAGTGGTGGGCAGCGGCCAAAACATCGCCGCCATGTTTGCCATGCCGGTCCTGATGGCCGCCGTACTCGCACGTCGTCGAACCGCCATGGCTGTGGCTGCCGCCGTGACCTTGATCTTGCTTGGCTCCGCTTGGATTGAATGGATGCACAGCGGTGGCGTCGCTGCCGTGCTGTTCACGCAAGCTGGGGTCACCGGCTCCGGTCTGTTTCTGGTCGCCATGTTGACCGGCGATTTGGCCAGCCGACTGGCGCGCCAAGAACAAGCCACCCGCAGCTCCATCGGTCTGGCGCGCCAGCAAGTGGCGCTGAACCGGCTGATGATCGACGAGATCCCCGAAGGCGTGATGGTGGTGGATCAGCTTGGCTTGGTGCGCGCCGCCAACCCGGCTGCGCTCAGCTTGCTGGCCGAGAAGGACAGCCCCTTGCCCAGCCCACCGTTCCTGCTACCGCGCATCGCGGGGGTACGCGGCCTCTGGCAAGCGGTGGAAGACGGTTTCCGCTCCGGCGTCTGGCCCAGCTCTGGGCGGGACGTTGCTCTGGGGCAAGCCGCCATGGGCTCGGCCCAAGGGCGCACGGTGCGGGTGCGCATGCGCATGACCCGTGACCACGGCATCGAGGCGGGCCAAATCTTGGGCGTGCTTTTTCTCGAAGATCTGCGCTCCGTGCAAGCACGCGTCCGTCAAGAGCGGCTGGCAGCGATGGGTCGGGTCTCGACCGGCATTGCTCACGAGATCCGCAACCCGCTGGCCGCCATTGCCCAAGCCAACGCGTTGTTGCATGAAGACATGCCGCCCGGCCCGCAGCAACGCCTCACGCAAATGGTGGCCGACAACGTCGAGCGCCTGCGCCGCACCATCGACGACATCATGGAAGTCGCCCCGGGGCGGATGCAGGCCGTCACAGCCATTGATCTGCGCACCCAAGTGCAGTCGGCTTGCCTCGAATGGTCAAGCACCCACACCTTGCCCGAGGAGCAAGGTCTCAGCCCACTGAGCGTCGAGATCGGTGTGGAGCGATCCGTGTATGAACGGGCAGTGCGCTTCGACCCCGATCACCTGCACCGCGTCTTGGTCAATCTGCTCGACAACGCGCTGCGCCACAGCACCCGGCGGCGCGGCGCAGTCGCCGTCACTTTGAACTGGTCGCCCGGCCGGGCCGAGTTGTGCGTGGCCAACGACGGCCTGCCGGTCGAGCCCGACGTCGAGCCCTATCTGTTCGAGCCCTTCTTCTCGACCCGCAGCCGAGGCATGGGCCTGGGGCTGTACATCTGTCGCGAACTGTGTGAACGCTACGGGGCCAGCATCGAATATCGTGCCGGCGAAGCGGATGCCCGACGGCACAATCAATTCATCATCACCTTGCCCTGCGAGCCGCCAGACACCCCATGACAAGTACCGCAACGCCCGGCCGCATCTTGGTCGTCGATGACGAACCCGATCTGCGCGTGCTCTATGAGTTGACCTTGATCCGCGAGGGCTACGGGGTCGAGACCGCTGGCGGGGTGGAAGAAGCTTGGGAGTTGCTGCAAGACGACGTTTTTGCCGCTGTGATCTCCGACATGCGCTTGCCCGACGGCACCGGGCTGGAATTGCTGGCGCGCATGGAAAAAGCCGGGCGCGCCGAGAAAGTGGTCGTCATCACCGCCTACGGCTCGCCCGAGAACGCCGTCAAGGCGCTCAAGGCCGGAGCCTTCGACTACCTCACCAAGCCGGTGGACTTAAAGCAATTCCGCGCCGTGGTGGCCTCGGCGGTGGGCCGGCCAGCCGGCATGGGGCGTGCGGGTCTGCACAAAACGGTGGCAGCACCCACCTCCTCCACCGCTGCCTCACCAGCTCGCACCCCCAACGGGCTGGGGAACACGTTGGCGCGCATGGTGGGTCATTCGGCCCCGATGCGCCAAGTACGCGCCCTGATCGACAAGGTCGGGCGCAGCATGGCGCCGGTGCTCATCAGCGGGGAATCGGGCACAGGCAAGGAGCTGGTGGCGCGCGCCATCCATGAATCAGGTGTGCGCGCTGGTCAACCCTTCATGGCCGTCAACTGCGGGGCCATCCCCGAGCATCTGCTGGAGGCCGAGTTCTTCGGTTATCGCAAAGGGGCCTTTACCGGGGCGACCGAAGATCGGGGTGGTTTCTTCCAAGCGGCCCAAGGCGGCACCTTGTTTCTGGACGAAATCGGCGATCTACCCCTGTTGATGCAGACCAAGCTGCTGCGCGTCATCCAAGAGCGCGCCGTGCGGCCCATTGGGATGACGGCGGAATTGCCCATCGACGTGCGCATCCTCAGCGCCACGCACCGCGATCTGGGTAGCGAGGTGCAAGCCGGTCGTTTTCGTCAGGACCTGTACTACCGACTCAACGTGATCGAGATCCGGGTGCCGCCCTTGCGTGAACGCTGCGAGGATCTGGCCGATTTGTGCAGCGCCATCTTGGTGCGGCTATCGCGCGATGCGGGTGAGCGTGAAGCATGGCATTTGAGCCCCACCGCCCACGCCGCTTTGCAACACCACCCCTTCGTCGGCAATGTGCGCGAGCTAGAAAACATGCTGCACCGCGCCATGGCACTGAGCAGTGGCACCTTGATCGACGCCTCAGACCTTGGCCTGCCCGAGACGCTGCGGCCGACCGCAGAAGACGCCTCCCCCCCACCAACCACAACGATGGCCGCATCGGCCGCACTGCCGACCGATCTAACGCGCCACCTCGACGACATCGAGCGCGATATCTTGGTGCTTGCCCTCGACCACCACCATCACAACCGCACTGCGGCGGGCCAAAGCTTGGGCCTGAGCCTGCGCCAAATGCGCTACCGCATGGCGCGCCTCGGCATCCACCTCGATGGTGAAGCGCCGCTGCCGGAGGACATGGCGTGAGCCGGGTAGGTTGGACAGCGGGTTGGGTCGCGGGCTGGTATGACGCGGCCCGCGCTGTGCCCTCACCCAACCATGGGCCACGGCCCGAGGGCGTGGTGATTGATCTGGTGGTGGTCCACGCCATCAGCCTGCCGCCGGGTATCTACGGCGGCGATGCCATCGAAAAGCTCTTTACCAATCAACTTGACGGGGACGCGCACCCTTACTTCGACACCCTGCGGGGGTTGGAAGTTTCGGCGCATTTTCTGATCCAACGCGATGGTCGCTGCACGCAGTTTGTCAGTGCTGATCGCCGTGCTTGGCACGCTGGGCGCTCCTGCTGGCAAGACCGGCCCAACTGCAACGACTACTCGGTGGGCATTGAGCTCGAAGGCCTGGACGGCGACACCTTCGAGCCGGCCCAATACACCCAACTGGCCACCCTGATCCGTGATCTGAGCACCCAGTACCCCATCACCGCCGCCGTCGGCCACGAACACATCGCCCCCGGACGCAAAGCCGACCCTGGCCCGGGCTTTGACTGGGATCAACTGCGCACGCTGTTGTTTGAATCCCCTGTAAAGATCGCATCACACTCTTGACAGGTCGCCACCTTGACGCTATGGGTAGTGGCAACCATCCCTATTAACACTATATGTAGTGCCCACTGACCGGCTTGCATGGTATTCTCGCGGCCGCCCAAGTGCTGAGGAATTTCATGCCGTCTACCGTCACGCCGAGCTCGTCATCCGTGTTGTCCACCGCTTATCTGGCTGATGCCGAAGGGGTTGCGACCCCTGCGATCAACTACGCCGATTACCACATCATTCGCCGCAACGGCGCGGTGGTGGCCTTTGAGCCAAATAAGATCGCCGTGGCGTTGATGAAAGCCTTTTTGGCCGTGCGCGGCGCTCAAGGCGCGGCTTCAGCCAGCGTGCGCGAGACCGTGGAACACCTGACCAGCAACGTCGTGCGGGCCTTGATGCGCTCACGCCCCAGCGGTGGCACCTTCCACATCGAAGACGTACAGGACCAAGTGGAACTCGGCCTGATGCGCGCGGAACACCATGAAGTGGCGCGGGCCTACGTTTTGTACCGTGAACGCCACGCTCAAGAGCGCGCCCGTCTGGCCGAGCAAGCCGCTCAAGCTGCGGCCCAAGCCGCCCAAGTGCCGCCGCCCCTGATGGTGATCGACCAAGGTGTGCGCGTGCCGTTGGACTTGAACAAGCTGCAAGGCCTGATCGAATCGGCCTGCGCGGATCTGGGTGCCGAAGTGGTGGCCGAGCCGGTGTTGTCCGAGACACGGCGCAACCTGTACGACGGTGTGCCGATCGACGAGGTCTACAAGGCCTCGATTCTGGCCGCGCGTACCCTGATCGAAAAAGACCCGAGCTACACCCGTGTCACCGCGCGACTGCTGCTGCACACCATCCGCCGCGAAGTGCTGGGCGGTGAAGTGACCCAAGCCGAGATGGCCAGCCGGTACGCCGACTACTTCCCGAACTTCATCCATAAGGGTGTGGCCGCTGAGTTGCTCGACGAGCGCATGGGCCAGCAGTACGACTTGGCCCGTTTGGGCGCGGCACTCAAGGCCGAGCGCGATCTGAACTTTGATTACCTTGGGCTGCAAACGCTTTACGACCGCTATTTCTTGCACATCAAGAAGCAGCGCATCGAAATGCCGCAAGCTTTTTTCATGCGCGTGGCCATGGGCTTGGCGCTCAATGAGACCGACCGCGAAGCCCGCGCTATCGAGTTCTACGAAGTGCTGTCGAGCTTTGACTTCATGTCGAGCACGCCCACGCTGTTCAATGCCGGCACACGCCGCTCGCAGCTGTCGAGCTGCTACCTGACCACCGTGCCCGACGACCTCGACGGCATCTACGAAGCCATCAAAGACAACGCCATGTTGTCCAAATTCGCGGGCGGCCTGGGCAACGACTGGACCGCTGTGCGCGCCCTGGGCAGCCACATCAAGGGCACCAACGGTGAATCCCAAGGCGTGGTGCCGTTCCTGAAAGTGGTCAACGACACGGCCGTCGCGGTGAATCAATGCTTCGCCCCCGATACGCTGGTGTACACCGCGCAAGGCACCCGGCCGATCCGCGATATCCGTGCCGGCGACTTGGTGCTGGGCCACAGCGGTCAGTACCGCGAAGTCACTGAGCGCATGGTCTACAACCAGCATGACCCGATGGTGGCGGTGGACGTCAAGCACGCCATCGAGCCCTTGCAAGTAACCGACGCGCACCCGTTCTGGGCGATTCAAGGCGTGCCACTGGGTCAAGCCAATACGCGCACCGAAGCTTGGCTGGCCAAGGGCAAAGTGGCCCCAGCTTGGATCGACGCCGGCCAGCTCCGCCAAGGCGACTACATCGGCCTGACCATCCCCACCGAAGTGGTGCCGGTCGAAGGCTTCACCGAAGACGACGCACACCTCTACGGCATCTTGTTGGGCGACGGTCATTTGTCCAAGGACGGCATGCAATGGGGCGTGTCGGGCAACCCGCAAGTCGATGGTCACTTGGACTTCGTGCGCAGCTATCTGGCTGCACGCGGCGTCCACAGCTGGGAAACGGGCCGGGGCGACACCTATGTGCAAATCCACTGGGCCGCAGGCTGTGGCGTGGTGCGCAACGGCACCACGGGCCGCATCGTCGGCGCGGGCGCACCGACCCTGCCGTTCAGCCACGACGACCTGTACGACGCCCAGCACGCCAAGCGCATTGCGCCGCGTCTGGCCCACCTGCCGCGCCAGCAAACCCTGGCAATGGTTCAAGGCCTGCTGGAAACCGACGGTTGCGTCTCACGCGGCAAGGAGCTGAGCTTCACCTCGGCGTCTGAACCGCTGGCCCACGGCTTGCGCTATCAAATGCTGCGTCTGGGCGTGCCCGTCGCGGGTCAAAAGCGCACCCGGCACCAAGCCCACGTGGGTCAACGCTCGGACGGCTCACAAGCCGTCTTCAACGGTGACAGCACGTCCATCGACTTGCGCATTCCCGCCGTGCCCGAAGTCGCTGAGCGCTTGGGCTGCCAGCCGCTGACCAAGCGCAACTGGCTGACGGTGGACGGTGTGATCTATTCGCGCATCCGCTCGGTCACGCCCATCACGCCCAAGCCGCTGGTGGTCGATCTGAAGGTCGATGTCGATGAGTCCTACCAAACCGTCGCAGGTTTGGCGCACAACGGCGGCAAGCGCAAGGGTGCGGTCTGCGCGTACCTCGAAACTTGGCACCTCGACATCGAAGAGTTCTTGGAGCTGCGCAAGAACACGGGCGATGACCGCCGCCGCACGCACGACATGAACACCGCGAACTGGATTCCGGACTTGTTCATGAAGCGTGTGATCGAAGGCGGCCCGTGGACGCTGTTCTCGCCTTCGACCTGCCCGGATCTGCACGACAAGTTCGGTGCGGCCTTTGAGACGGCTTACACCGCCTACGAAGCCCAAGCCGATCGCGGCGAGATCACGCACTTCAAGCGTCTGCGCGCAGTGGATCTGTGGCGCAAGATGCTGACGATGCTGTTCGAAACCGGCCACCCTTGGATCACCTTCAAGGATGCCTGCAACGTACGCTCGCCCCAGCAACACGTCGGCGTGGTGCATTCGAGTAATCTCTGTACAGAGATCACCTTGAACACCAACACCGAAGAAATTGCGGTGTGCAATCTCGGCTCGGTGAACTTGTCGCAGCATCTTTGCGCCGACCCGAGCGGGCCGAATGGCAAGGGGCTGGATGTGGCCAAGTTGAAGCGCACCATCCGCGTGGCGATGCGCATGCTCGACAACGTGATCGACATCAACTACTACGCCGTCAAGAAGGCGCACGACTCCAACGTGCGCCATCGTCCGGTGGGCTTGGGGCTGATGGGCTTCCAAGACGCGCTCTACGAGATGCGCTTGCCCTACGCGTCACAAGAAGCGGTGACCTTTGCGGATCGGTCGATGGAAGCGATCTGCTACCACGCCTATGAAGCGTCGTCGGCGCTGGCCGAAGAGCGCGGTCGCTACCAAAGCTACGCCGGCTCGCTGTGGGACAAGGGCATCTTGCCGCTCGACTCGCTCAAGCAGCTCGCCGAGCACCGGGGGGGTTATGTCGAGGCCGACACCTCTTCGACGCTCGACTGGGACGCGCTGCGTCAGCGCATCCAAACCCACGGCATGCGCAACTCCAACTGCGTGGCCATCGCGCCGACCGCAACCATCTCGAACATCATCGGCGTGGATGCTTCGATCGAGCCCTGCTTTGGCAACCTCTCGGTCAAGTCGAACCTCTCGGGCGAGTTCACCGTGGTGAACGAGTACTTGGTGCGTGACCTGAAAAAGCTCGGCCTCTGGGACGACATCATGGTGATGGACCTGAAGCACTTCGACGGCTCGCTGCGCCGCATCGACCGCGTGCCGGAAGAGCTCAAGCGCCTCTACGCCACCGCTTTTGAAGTCGATGCCGGCTGGCTGGTGGAAGCGGCTGCGCGGCGTCAGAAGTGGATCGATCAGGCCCAAAGCCTGAACATCTACATGGCCGGGGCCTCGGGCAAGAAGCTCGACGAGACCTACAAGCTGGCGTGGATCCGGGGCCTGAAGACCACCTATTACCTGCGCACCATGGGGGCGACGCACGCCGAGAAGTCCACCGGCCGAGCCGGTCAGCTCAACGCCGTCAGCTCCGGCCCAGCCGTGGCGGCCCAGGTTCAGCAAACAGAACCCGCCACCGACGTCAAGTTCTGCTCGATCGACAACCCGGACTGCGAAGCCTGCCAATAAGGGCCCATAAGGGCCCAAAAAGGTTGCGCGCCCAAAAACAAACCCCGCCACGTTGCACCGGGCGGGGTTTGCGAAAGACGGCGAGAAAAGCGGAAAAACCGCGAAACCGTTGGATCGTCTTTCAGACTCTTGCGTTGAAGAGCGACTCCAGTTTAGTCCCATGGCGGCCGAATGGCCAAGCGTTTTCCCGGGGTTCACCCTGCCGCCGGACCGCGTACCGACAAGATATTCAAGAGAGACCGTGATGCTGAGCTTTGAAGACGACACCCTGCTGCGTACCCCTGCTGCACCGATGAACGTGCCCAACACCGCCAGCCCCCCCATCAGCAGCACCAGCGAGCGCCGCGTCAATGTCGCGGACAAACGCATCATCAACGGCCAGACCGATGTGAATCAGCTCGTGCCGTTCAAGTACAAATGGGCTTGGGAAAAGTACCTTGCCACCTGCGCCAATCACTGGATGCCGCAGGAAGTGAACATGAGCCGTGACATTGCGCTCTGGAAAGACCCGAACGGCCTGACCGATGACGAGCGCCGCCTTATCAAGCGCAATCTCGGCTTCTTTACGACCGCTGACTCGCTGGCAGCCAACAACATCACGCTGGGCACCTACCGCCACATCACGGCACCTGAGTGCCGTCAGTTCTTGTTGCGCCAGGCTTTTGAAGAGGCGATCCACACCCACGCCTACCAGTACATCGTCGAGTCGCTGGGCTTGGATGAAAGCGAGATCTTCAACGCCTATCACGAGGTCAAGTCGATCCGCGAGAAGGACGAGTTCTTGATCCCGTTCATCGACGCCATCATGGACCCGCACTTCAAGACCGGCACGCTGGCCGATGATCAGACGCTGCTCAAGTCGCTGATCGTCTTTGCCTGCCTGATGGAAGGGCTGTTCTTCTACGTCGGCTTCACGCAGATCTTGGCGCTGGGTCGTCAAAACAAGATGACGGGTGCCGCCGAGCAGTACCAGTACATCCTGCGCGACGAGTCGATGCACTGCAATTTCGGCATCGACTTGATCAACGCCATCAAGCAAGAAAACCCCCAGCTCTGGACCGCCGCCTTCAAAGACGAGATCCGGGCGTTGTTCCACCAAGCTGTCGAGCTCGAATACCGCTACGCCGAAGACACCATGCCGCGCGGCGTGCTGGGTTTGAACGCCTCGATGTTCAAGGGCTACTTGCGCTTCATTGCCAACCGCCGCGCCGTTCAGATCGGGCTGGAAGAGCTTTTCCCCAACGAGGAGAACCCCTTCCCGTGGATGAGCGAGATGATTGACTTGAAAAAAGAGCGCAATTTCTTCGAAACTCGCGTGATTGAGTACCAGTCAGGTGGCGCTTTGTCGTGGGATTAAGCATGATGCGCGACTAGGGTTATTTGGGTTGAGTCAGGAGAACTGCGATATGGCAACTGCCAAGAAAACAAGTGCCGTGAAGACTGCTGCACCGGCCAAGAAAGCGGCCACAGCCGCCAAGAAAACGCTGGTGGCGACGGAAGGATTGACGCCAACGGTGCCCGTCAAGGCGGTGCGCAAGAGCCGTGCAGCGCCTGCACCGGAATCGGTGCTGAAAGCCTTGCCGGCCGCGCCGATCAAAAAAGTAGCGAGCAAGAAGGCGGCGGCCAAGAAAGTGGCACCGGCTGGCCCCACGGCCAAAACCACCTTGAGCCCGCAATCACCGTGGCCCTTTCCCACGGGCGAAAAACCCTGAGTCGCCACCGCACGGTAGAGGCGGCAAAAGCGGCAAAGGCGGCCAAGGCCACAACGGCGGTAGAAGCGGCGAGTTGGCCGCCTTTTGTCCGCTGGCGCACCCCGGTTGAATGCCTGATCGATGTGGTGGTCGTGCCCAACGCCCGCCGCACCGAAGCGGTGGGCTTGCATGGCGAAGCCTTGCGCATCAAGCTCGCTGCGCTGCCCATTGATGGGGCGGCCAACGACGCCTTGATCCGCTGGTTCGCGGACGTGTTGGACGTGAGCCGTGCGCGTGTCACCTTGCTGCACGGCACCAGCAGCCGGCGCAAACAGTTGTGCGTCGAAGTGAGCGCTGAGCTGCTGCGTCAGTGGCTGGGCAGCCTCAAGTTGGACGATTCAGCGCAAGGGTAGGGTGTCGGCAAAGCCGTGCGGCCGGTGGATCGACTGCGCGACCGTGTCCGGCGAGGGCAAGGCGTAGTGCCCCGGCGCATGCCCAGCGTCCAAGACCGCATGCAAGGCCCGCAGCCGATTGAGCTCGTCTTGGGCATGTTCCAGCTCGACTTGCAGGGGCCGAAGGTGATGCATCTCGCGCTCTAAGCGCATCAGATCTTGCCGGGCCTGCACGGCGAATTGCGCTGCTGCGGCCCGGGCGGTTTCAAGGTTCGACTCCAACCGATGCACCTTGCGCATCGTGCGCCAACGATCCACGCCCCAAGCCACGCTCGGAATCGCCGAGCCGACGGCGATGAAGATCACTGCATCCATGCTGATCATGCTGAAACCCCCTTATTGAGGGGGGTATTTTACATTTAGCGCGCCAAGAGGGGCTCGATACGGTGGTTTTGCGGCCCGTGGCAAGCGATCTTGAGCGCGCCCATGCGGTTGCCCAAATCCAAGCAACGCGGCAAGTCCCAACCCGCTTCTAGGCCGTAAAGCAGCCCGCCCCGGAAGGCATCGCCGCAACCCGTCGGGTCCAGCACCGCCTCGGCCTTGAGGCCCTCGATGCGCTGCACCGCGCCCTTCACCCACAGATCACAGCCCTGCGCGCCCAAGGTCACGATCAGCGCCTTGAGCTGCGGCTGGCGCGACAAGGTGGCCAGATCGGTGGCCATGCGGTCGCACAGCAGGCGCGCTTCGTAGTCGTTCACCGTCACCCACGTGGCTTGGGCCACCAGCGCGGCCAGCTCAGCGCCGTCAAACATCGGCAAGCCTTGGCCCGGATCAAACACAAAGGGGATGCCGGCTTGCACCAACTGCGCCGCATGCACTTGGGTCGCGGCCTTGCCGTCGGGCGACAGGATGGCGAGGCGCACATCGCCACCGTCACGCACCCCCGCGCCAGCGGGCACCGCAAGGCGATCGGCAAACTGCATCGCACCGGGGTGAAACGCGGTGATCTGGTTGTTGTCTTGGTCGGTGATGATGTTGGCCTGCGCGGTGTAGCTCTCGGCCAGCGTCTCGACATGGCGCGTGTCCAGCCCCAGACGCTGCATGTGCGCCAAGTACGGCCCGCCGTCCGCCCCCAGCGTGGCCATGATGCGCGGCTCACCGCCCAAGCCCTTCAAGGTGTAGGCGATGTTGCCGGCACAACCGCCGAACTCGCGGCGCAAGGTCGGCACCAAGAACGAGACGTTCAGGATATGTAGCTGATCCGGCAGGATCTGCTGGGCAAAACGCCCCGGAAAGGTGGCGATGGTGTCAAAGGCAAGCGAGCCACAAATCAGCGCAGACATGGAAGAACTTTCAAACAAAGAAGAACATCAAAACGACCCGGAACATCAACCCAACTTTTGCTTGAGCAGCTCGTTGACCTGCGCCGGGTTGGCCTTGCCCTTGCTGGCTTTCATGATCTGGCCGACCAGCGCGCCAAAGGCTTTTTCCTTGCCCGCACGGTAGTCCTCGACCGACTTGGTGTTGGCGGCCATCACCTCGTCGATGATCTTTTCCAACGCGCCGCTGTCATTCATCTGCTTGAGACCCTTGGCCTCGATGATCGCGTCCACACCCACATGGGTGCCCTCAGCGGTCCACAGCGCCTCAAAGACTTGCTTGGCGGCGTTGTTGGAGATCGTGCCGTCTTGGATGCGACCAATCAGCGCGGCCAAGGTTTCGGGACGCACCGGCGCGGTGTCGATCTCGCTGCCTTCGGCGTTCAGGCGCTTGCTGATCTCACCCATGACCCAATTGGCCACCAGCTTGGGTTGCTGGCAGGCGCTACGGGCCGCTTCGTAATAGGCCGCCACCGCGCGGCTGGTGGTCATCATGGTGGCGTCGTAGGCCGGCAGGCCGTCATCCGCTTGGAAGCGTTCGGCCATCGCGCGCGGCAGCTCGGGCAGGGCCGCCTTGACGCGCTCGACCCAATCGGCACCGATCACCAGCGGCGGCAGATCGGGGTCGGGGAAGTAGCGATAGTCGTGCGCGTCTTCTTTGGTGCGCATCATGCGGGTCTCGCCGGTGTCCGGATCAAAGAGCACGGTGGCTTGCTGGATGGCGTAGCCGTCCTCGATCTGGTCGATCTGCCAATTGACTTCAAAGTCGATGGCTTGCTGCAAGAAGCGGAAGCTGTTGAGGTTCTTGACCTCGCGCCGCGTGCCCAAGGGCTGGCCGGGGCGGCGCACTGAGACGTTGGCGTCGCAGCGGAACGAGCCTTCTTGCATATTGCCGTCGCACAGGCCCAGCCAGACCACCAAGGTGTGCAGCGCCCGGGCGTACTCGACCGCCTCCTTGCTGGAGCGCATTTCCGGCTCGGAGACGATCTCCAGCAGCGGCGTGCCCGCACGGTTCAAGTCGATACCGCTCATGCCCTGAAAGTCTTCGTGCAGCGACTTGCCAGCGTCTTCTTCAAGGTGCGCGCGCGTCAGGTTGATGCGGTGCTTGACGCCCTCCACATAGAACTCGATCACCCCGCCTTGGACCACCGGAATCTCGTACTGGCTGATCTGATAGCCCTTGGGCAGATCGGGATAGAAGTAGTTCTTGCGCGCAAAGATCGACATCGGCGCAATCGTGGCGTTCACCGCCACACCAAACTGGATGGCGCGCTCGACCGCACCCCGGTTCATCACCGGCAGCGATCCCGGCAAGGCCAGATCGACCGCGCAGGCCTGGGTGTTGGGTTCGGCACCGAACGCAGTGGATGCGCCGGAAAAAATCTTCGACTGGGTCGAGAGTTGGGCGTGGGTCTCGAAGCCGATCACGACTTCATAACCGCGCACAAGAAGAGATGAAGGCTTGGAACTCATAGGAATCTCGGGAATCTAGGATGGGCTGGGCCAAGCCGCGCATGCTAAGGCATCCGCACGCCGCTGGGGTACATGACCCATGCCTGACGTAAAGTGCAGCCCATGAAGCTCGCCCACCCGCTCCGCCGTTCCGGCTTGATCGCCGCCTTTGTTCTGGCCCTCGTCAGTGCCGCCTTGAGCGGATGCAGTGAGCGCGAACGCGCCCCGACGGTGACCTACACCTTGCTCGACGGCAGCCAGCACAGCACCGCCGCCCTGCAAGGCCGCGTGGTCCTGATCAACTTCTGGGCCACCACGTGTACCACCTGCGTCAAAGAAATCCCGCACCTCGTCGAGGCCTACCAACGCTTGCACGCCCAAGGCCTCGACGTGCTATCGGTCGCCATGAGCCACGACAAGCTCGACTACGTCACCGAATTTGCCCGCGCCCGCCAACTGCCCTACCCCGTCACCTTCGACCGCAGCGGTGAGCTGGCCCAACGCTTCGGCAAAGTCCAAATCACCCCCACCACCTTCGTCCTGAACAAGAAGGGCGACATCATCAAACGCTTTGTCGGCGAACCCGACTACGCCCAACTCGACACGCTGCTGAAAGAGTTGCTGGCAGAAGCGGTGTAAATCCCGGACAAGCTCAGCGCCACCGCCCGCGTTCTTTTTCAACAAAGCTGAGCAGCACCACCAATTCATCGAGCACTTCGGGCGGGAAGCCGCGTCGGCCCGGGCGGGCGCTGACGAGCAGTTCTTCGAAGTAATCGGCCAATTGATGCTGATTGCTCCAGTACAGCGCCAGCCGATTGACGACGTGGGGATAGCGCCGCGCCGTCAGGATCGGGCGCACCGGCACCGGGACGTGATGCAACCACGACTGCGCCTCGGGGTGCAGGACTTCAGGCGGGGCACGGAAGTGGCGCTTACCCGGGTCATCTGAGCCCGGTTGGTGCTCAAGAGGCATGGCTTTGGAAACCTGTGGCCGGTGCTGAGGCTCAAGCCGATCTTCCAACCCCATCACCTGGGTCGGCTGGTGAGCTTCGTCCACCAGCAACGACATCCCGGTGGGCTCAAACGGGGTGTCGTCAGCGGGTAGCCGGTAGCTCCCTGGGGTGGGAATACGGTGACGACCGATGGGCATGGGGAACTCCTGCCTAGTTAGATATTTAACAAGGAGGTAACACATCACCTCTTTAGCAACGCACTCCCTGCACTAGGCGCGCATCTTGCCAGCATCCCCGGCAGGGTGCAGCTCCTTCGTGCAGTCCGCGATCAGGCGTGGGTGGTGGTGTCCATCAAACTGCGTGCCAATTCAGCCACAACAAGCCCGGCACCCGAGAAAACTCGCGCACATTACGTGTCACCAGCGTGGCTTGATAGCGCAAAGCTGTGGCGGCAATCAACGTATCGTGCGGGCCGATGGGCGTACCGGCGGCCTCAAGCGCAACGCGAATGCGGGCGGCGTGGGCCGCACATTCGCTATCAAACGGCAGCATCTGCATAGGCCGCAGCAATTGCGCCAGTGCCGCCAAACGCGGGGCGGCAGCCTCTTGCGGCAAGCGCAGCAGCCCATAGCGCAGTTCGTATTCAACGACGGCGGGCACGCCCAGATCGGCAGGGCGCAAAGCTTGCAAACGCGGCACCACCTGCGGGTCGCCCCGGAAGTAGTAGCTGATGGTGTTGCTATCCAAAATCAGCATGACCGCCCCTCAAAACCCCAAGCGCGGCACATCGGCAGGCGACGGCGTCTGGCTCTCGTGGCACAAGGGAAAATCCGCAAAACGACCAGCCAAGTCCAAGCAGTCTTGAGGCCATTCATGGGCAGCGTATTTACGAATGATGTCCGCCACCCAACGGCTTTTAGACACGCCATGGGCAGCGGCAGCCTGATCCACCAAGGCCTGGGTGGCGTCGTCGAGATAAAGGGTGATTTGCGACATGGCAGAGACTCTTTGGATGAGTTCTGCCAAGTATATGTCTACGTATATGCGTAGGGTACGCAGGTATAGAAGCTGGCGCTGTTCGCGTTGCGCGTCCGATAGATGACCATGACCGTTTGTTGGAATCCATTGGCTACATTCCGCCAGCAAAAGCTGAGGCTAACTACCATTGCCAACTCACCCGTCAAGCCACCACGATGGCGGCCTAAGTTTCAACCAAACAGCCTCCGTAAAACCCGGGGCGATTCAGCGGGAGGAATAGATCATGCTGGTGTACGTTAACAATTTCCTGTTTGAACAGGCGCAGGGGCCGGACAAGATTGTTCGTCTCGTGGCTCAATGGGTAGGGCGGCGTGCAACGAGTTATGTAGACCCCACTCGGCTTGCCGATGGCATCCGAGAGCTGAAACTCAAAGACGGCAGTACGTTGAGTTCACACGCCACTTGCTCTAGCGACAAAGGAAGAACCTACCCTTTTTGGTTCTGTGCGCAGCTTAGTCACCGGGACGAAAAAATTTCTGGCAGACGCTGGATCACCGAAATCGGGCTACACCAAGAAGCCGATGGGCAGCCTATCGAATGTTCCTTGCTCCTGAGGACTGACGAGGTCAGCGCACGGGTTACCGCTCCGATTCAGGTGACTCGTCCGAAACTGGTAGAGCAACTCATTCAGTCATGCAACCCTCTCGGGCAAACCCCTGGGTTGAAAGTCAAACAACTGACGATGGAAAGCGCATCAGCTTTTCTGAGTGCATTGGAACGCGATGAGAGGAACTATCCTGTGGCGATACTGAGCGCCAGTCGCGATAACGAATACCCGGTCGCCCCAGAGCGCTTGCGGTCAATCTTGGTAGGGTTGGCCGACGTCGTTTGCATACCAGTAGAAGAGGATACGTTTGCCATTGAAGAGGTTGTTGGGCGCCGATTTATGGCCTTTGGCGGAGCGATTAACATCGTCTTTCCTGGACGCCAAGGTGATAGCGGCCACTTTTACGACACGGTATTGTTACGCCCGGAGGAGATTGCCAATCTTCACAAAAGCGGCCACTCGATCGAGTCCGAGGTTTTATCCACGATAACGCATCGCACTAATCTGCCATTTTCATGGCGGCATATTTCGCCAGAAAAAGTGAGGCAAGCTGCGCTTCGGCTCCAGTTGACGCAGATGATTGAACGCGTCAAAGCTGGCGATCAATCAGAGGAACTGACGCAATACGTCGCTCTGCTGGAGTCTGCAGATCAGGAACTGCAGTCCAAGGACAAAGAGCTCGCACTCATTCATTCCAAGTACCAAGAGAAGGAACAAGAGGTTCGAGAGCTTCAGGCAAATATCTCCAATCTCAAGCATGTGTTGAGTGGGTTGCAATCAAGTGACGATGGCGGAGATGACGTTTCCGAGGACCTTGCACCCTTGCGCGACGCTGTTGCAGCCGTTCTCAAAGGAAGCCCCAGTCTCCAGCAAACAGTGGATCTGATAGCTACGCTTTATTCGGACCGGATTGTTTTTCTAGACACCGCCAAAGGCTCAGCGAAAGAATCTGATCGTAGAGGGTTCCGTAAAGGGGCAAAGGCTTTCGAAATGTTGCAAAAACTCGCGACCGAATATTGGCAGCAGCTTGCTGACGGTAAGAGTAATCAACAGGCTAAAGCCGTGTTTGGGCAAAACGCTTATGCAGCTAATGAAGCCAGTACGTTGAGCAACGATGGCAAGCGTCGCCGCACTTTTAACTACCGTGGGCGTGATTTCCTAATGGATACACACTTGAAAGACGGTGTGAAAGACAGTCAAGCCGAAACCCTGCGTGTGCATTTTGAATGGTTGGCTCACGAGAAGAAGATCGTCGTCGGCCATTGCGGGAAGCATCTGGATTTCTGAGGCACCGACGTTTTGTCTATTACAGATTTCATCCCGGAGTCGGTATTACACCCCCGCCTGAAAAAGTCGGGCAACTTGGCGGTAGACAACGCCGGCAAAGCTTCCGAGCTGAAGCGCGCCGCCAAGAGATCGCGCCACCCGCCACCACCCGAAAAAAAGCCCCGCTTTCGCAGGGCTTGGCAGTCGTCAGGAATCTGATCAGAAGATCATCACCCGTTGATCACACGTTGAACAAGAAGTTCAACACGTCGCCGTCCTTGACGATGTATTCCTTGCCTTCGGCGCGCATCTTGCCGGCGTCTTTGGCACCTTGTTCGCCCTTGAAGGCGATGAAGTCGTCAAAGGCGATGGTTTGGGCACGGATGAAGCCGCGCTCAAAATCGGTGTGGATCACGCCGGCGGCGTTCGGGGCGGTGTCGCCGACGTGGATCGTCCAGGCGCGCACTTCCTTCACACCGGCGGTGAAGTAGGTTTGCAGGCCCAAGAGCTTGAAAGCCGAGCGGATCAGGCGATTCAGGCCGGGTTCGTCTTGGCCCATTTCAGCCAGGAACATCGCGCGGTCTTCGTCGTCCATTTCCGACAGCTCAGCTTCGGTCTTGGCGCAGATCGCCACCACCGGGGCCTTTTGCTTGGCGGCAAATTCCTTCAAGCGGTCGAGAAACGGGTTGTTCTCGAAGCCGGTCTCGGAGACGTTGCCGACAAACATGGCGGGCTTGGCGGTGATGAGGCACAGCGGCTTCAAGATCACCAGCTCTTCCTTGCTGAAGTCGATGGAGCGCACCGGCTGGGCTTGGTCGAGCGCGGCTTGGCACTTGTCCAGCACCTTCACCAGGGCCGCAGCTTCCTTGTCGTTGCCCGAACGGGCCGCCTTGTTGTAGCGGTGCAGGCTTTTCTCAACGGTGCTGAGGTCGGCCAAGCAAAGCTCGGTTTGGATGACTTCGATGTCGGCAATCGGATCGACACGGCCCGCCACGTGGATGACGTTGTCGTCTTCGAAGCAGCGCACCACGTTGACGATGGCGTCGGTCTCGCGGATGTGGCTCAGGAACTGGTTGCCCAAGCCTTCACCCTTCGAAGCCCCGGCCACCAAACCGGCGATATCGACGAACTCGACGATGGCTGGGACGATGCGCTCCGGCGTGATGATCTTGGCCAACGCATCCAAGCGCGGGTCGGGCAACTCGACGATGCCCACGTTGGGCTCGATGGTGCAGAACGGGTAGTTCTCGGCCGCGATACCGGCCTTGGTCAGTGCATTAAAAAGTGTGGACTTGCCCACATTGGGCAGCCCCACGATGCCGCATTTGAGGCTCATGGCGTGGTCTCGGCAAAAGAGCGGGATTGTAGGCGGTGGCCCCTTTCACTCGCCCCTCAACCTCCCATCAATCGCCCCAGTAGCCCGGGGCGCTGTAGCTGTGTTTGAGGAAGTCGATCCACAGGCGCACGCGCAACGCGAGGTGGCGGGCGTGGGGAAAGAGCGCGTGGATGCCGTTGGGCGGCGCAGCGAAGGGCTCCAGCACGCTGCGCAAGCGACCGGCGCTGATGTCGCCCGCCACTTCCCACGTGCTGCGCCAAGCGATGCCCAAGCCTTGCAGACACCACTCATGCAGCACTTGGCCGTCGCTGCAATCGATGCGGCCGCTAGGGCGCAGGTATTGCACTTGGCCGTCGATGACGAAGGCCCAGCCGCGTGTTTGGCTGGCATCCGAGGACAAGGTCAGGCAGTCATGGCGTGCCAAGTCGGATGGCTGCTGCGGCGTGCCCGCGCGGGCCAGATAAGCCGGGGTGGCGACGCACAGCCGGCGGTTGTTGGCCAGCCGCAGGCTCACCAGGCTGGAGTCTTGCAACTCACCCACCCGCACGGCGCAGTCGAAGCCTTCGTTGACGATATCGACCACGCGGTCCGAGAGGTTCAGCGAGATCGACACCTCGGGGTGCAGGGCGAGGAACTTGGGCACCAAAGGGGCCACATGACGTCGCCCAAAACCCGCCGGGGCGGTGATGCGCAGATGGCCGCTGGCCTTGACACCGCCAGCGCTGACGCTGGCCTCGGCGTTGGCCAAATCGGCCAAGATGCGCTGCGCGTCTTCCAGAAAAGCCGCGCCTTCGTGCGTCAGGCTGATGCGCCGCGTGGTGCGCACCAGCAGCTTCACCCCCAAGCGCTCTTCAAGCGCGTCGATGCGCCGCCCGATCACCGCCGGGGCAATGCCCTCAGCCTGCGCAGCGGCGGTCAGGCTGCCTTTGGTGGCCACGGCGATGAAGGTTTCAAGCTGTTTGAGCCGGTTCATGGCTCGATTATGTTCATTAAAGTCAAAGATGATTGAATTTTTGCGCTATCAATCTTCATGGAAGGTTCGAATACAGTGCGATCCATGAACAAGCTTCTCGCCCCGCGTGCGGTTCTCTTCGATGCCTACGGCACGCTGTTTGATGTCTACAGCGTGGCCTTGTTGGCTGAGCAGCTCTGCCCGGGTCGCGGCGAGGCGCTGGCGGTGTTGTGGCGCGACAAGCAGATCGAATACACCCGCCTTGTCACCATGAGCGCGCCCGGCGGCGAGCGCTACCGGCCGTTTTGGGAGCTGACCCGCGCGGCCCTGCGCTTTGCGGCCCTGCGTCTCCAGCTCGATTTGGGCCACGACGGCGAGGACCGGCTGATGAATCAGTACCGGGCGCTTTCGGCCTTTCCCGAGGTGCGTGAGGTGCTCGAAGCCTTGAAGGCGCGCGGCATTCCAGCCGGTATCTTGAGCAACGGCGACCCAGCGATGCTGGGCGTGGCGGTGAAAAGTGCTGGGCTAGAAAACTTGCTTGAGCACGTCATCAGCGTCGAAGCGGTGCGCGCTTTCAAGACCGATCCGCGCGCCTACGCCTTGGGGCCGCAAACGCTGGGCCTGGCCGCCAAACAGATTCTTTTCGTCTCCAGCAACGGCTGGGACGCGCTCGGTGCGACGTGGTACGGCTACACCACCTTGTGGGTGAACCGCGCCGGCCTGCCGCCCGAGCAACTCGACACCGAACCAACCCGCATCGGCAGCAACCTGCGCGACGTGCTGGGTTTCTTTAAGGAATGACCATGAAGACCAAAGCTGTCCTGACCGTCGAAGACACCGACCGCATCCTGGCCGCTGCGCGCGCCGAGGCCCAAGCCAACCAGTGGGCCGTCTCGATTGCCGTCGTGGACGATGGCGGCCATCTGCTCGGCCAGATCCGCCTTGACGGCGCTGCACCGCTAAGCAGCTACATCGCCCCCGAAAAGGCCCGCACCTCGGCCTTGGGTCGGCGCGAGTCCAAGGTTTATGAAGACATGATCAACGGCGGGCGCACCTCGTTTTTGTCGGCACCGTTGCTGCAAGGCATGCTCGAAGGCGGCGTGCCCATCCTTGTCGATGGCCAAGTCATCGGTGCGGTGGGGGTCTCGGGCGTCACGTCGGCGCAAGACGCCCAGATCGCCAAAGCCGGTATCGCGGCTCTTTGATCGCTGCCCTTTGATCGCTTCCTTTTGATTCCCAACCTTCTGAGTCTCTGAGTTGTTCAACATGACTGCACGCACTTCCATCCACGGCCTGCAAGTGGCCACCGAGTTGTTCCGTTTCATCGACGACAAGGTGCTGCCCGGCACCGGCGTGACCAGCGCTGCTTTCTGGGCCGGCTTTGATCAGCTCGTCGCTGACTTGGCCCCGAAGAACGCCGCCTTGCTGGCCAAGCGGGATCAGATCCAGCTGCAAATGGATGCTTGGCACACCGCCCACCCCGGCCCGATCAGCGACATGGCCGCTTATCAAGCGTTCCTGACCGAGATCGGCTACCTCGTGCCGGTGCCGCAGAGCGTGCAATCGACCACCTCGAACGTGGACGCTGAGCTGGCCCTGCAAGCCGGTCCGCAGCTGGTGGTGCCGATCCTGAACGCGCGCTACGCCCTGAACGCCGCCAACGCCCGTTGGGGTTCGCTCTACGACGCGCTCTACGGCACCGATGTGCTGCCTGAAACCGACGGCGCCGACAAGGGCCGGGGCTACAACCCGGTGCGCGGTGCCAAGGTCATCGCCTACGCCCGCCAAGTGCTCGACCAAGCGGCACCGCTGGCCACCGGCAGCCACGCTGAAGCCAGCGGCTACGCGGTGGTCGATGCTCAGCTCGCCGTCACATTGAAGGACGGCACGGTCACCGGCTTGCGCGACCACGGCGTTTTCGCCGGCTACCAAGGCGCGGCCAGCGCCCCGACCTCCGTGCTGTTGGTCCACAACGGCCTGCACCTCGACATCCAGATCGACCGCTCAACCACCATCGGCAAGAGTGACGCTGCTGGCGTGTCAGACGTCATCGTCGAATCGGCCCTATCCACCATCCTCGACTTGGAAGACTCGGTCGCGGCGGTGGACGCTGAAGACAAGGTGCTGGCCTACAGCAACTGGCTCGGCATCCAGCTCGGCACGCTGACCGAAGAAGTCGCCAAGGGCGGCAAGACCTTCACCCGTCGCCTGAACGCCGACCGCGTCTACCTCACGCCTGAAGGCAGCGGCGACGTGGTGCTGCATGGCCGCTCGCTGATGTTCGTGCGCAACGTCGGTCACCTGATGACCAACCCGGCGATCCTCTGGGGCGCTGAAGGGCGTGAGATTCCCGAAGGCATCCTCGACGCTGTGGTCACCACCACCATCGCGCTGCATGACCTGCAACGCCACGGTGCCGAGATTGGCGGCCGCCAAGTCTGCAACTCGCGCAAAGGTTCGGTCTACATCGTCAAGCCCAAGATGCACGGCCCGGAAGAAGTGGCCTTTGCGGGTGAGTTGTTCGGCCGCGTTGAGCAGCTCCTGGGTCTGCCGGATTCGACCGTCAAGCTCGGCATCATGGACGAAGAGCGCCGCACCTCGGTCAACCTGAAGGCCTGTATCGCTGCGGCTGCCAGCCGCGTGGCGTTCATCAACACCGGCTTCTTGGATCGCACCGGCGACGAGATGCACACCGCCATGCACGCGGGCCCAATGATGCGCAAGGGCGACATCAAGAGCAGCGCCTGGATCGCCGCTTACGAGCGTCGCAACGTGCTGATCGGCTTGAGCTGCGGCCTGCGCGGTCGCGCCCAGATCGGCAAGGGCATGTGGGCCATGCCGGATCTGATGGCTGAAATGATCAAGCAAAAGATCGGTCACCCCAAAGCCGGTGCCAACACCGCTTGGGTGCCGAGCCCGACCGCTGCCACGCTGCACGCGCTGCACTATCACCAAGTCAGCGTGGCTGAAGTGCAGCAGCAGATCGAAGCCAGCGGCGACGCCAACAACGCCGAGCTGACCGCGCAGCTGATGGCCCACCTGCTCACCATCCCCGTGGTGGCTGAAGCGACGTGGAGCGCGGAAGAGCGCCAGCAAGAAATCGACAACAACGCCCAAGGCATCTTGGGCTACGTGGTGCGCTGGGTCGATCAAGGCGTGGGCTGCTCGAAGGTGCCCGACATCAACGACATCGGCCTGATGGAAGACCGCGCCACGCTGCGCATCTCCAGCCAGCACATCTGCAACTGGCTGCTGCACGGTGTGGTCACTGAGGCCCAAGTGCGCGAAACCTTCGCCCGCATGGCCGCCAAGGTGGACGGCCAGAACGCTGGCGACGCGGCCTACAAGAGCCTGGTCGCCAACCCCGACGGCGCGGCTTACCAAGCGGCGCTGGACTTGGTGTTCAAGGGCAAAGAGCAACCCAGCGGCTACACCGAGCCGCTGCTGCATGCGTGGCGGTTGAAGGTCAAGGCCGCTTGACCTCCCGAGCACATCAATCCAGCAGCGACAAATCCCGCACTGCCCCCTTGTCCGCGCTGGTCGCCAGCAGCGCGTAGGCGCGTAGCGCGGCCGAGACCTTGCGCGGACGCGGCTGGGCCGGCTTCCAGCCCAGCGCGTCTTGCTCAGTGCGGCGGCGGGCCAGTTCTTCGTCGCTGAGCAGCACGTTGATCGAGCGGTTCGGGATGTCGATGCGGATGCGGTCGCCGTTCTTCACCAAGCCGATGGCACCGCCCGCTGCCGCTTCGGGCGAGCAGTGGCCGATCGACAGGCCCGAGGTGCCGCCCGAGAAGCGGCCGTCGGTCAGCAGCGCGCAGGCTTTGCCCAGGCCCTTGCTCTTGATGTAGCTGGTCGGGTAGAGCATTTCCTGCATGCCGGGGCCGCCCTTCGGGCCTTCGTAGCGCACGATCACCACGTCGCCAGCCTTGACCTCATCGGCCAGGATGTTGGCCACGGCTTCGTCTTGGCTTTCGACGACGTGGGCCGGGCCTTCGAACACCATCAGGTTGTCATCGACGCCGGCGGTCTTGACGACGCAGCCGTCGAGCGCGATGTTGCCGTGCAGCACGGCCAAGCCGCCTTCTTGCGAGAACGCATGGTCGCCCGAGCGGATGCAGCCTTCGGCGCGGTCCAGATCAAGGCTCGGCCAGCGGGTGTTTTGGCTGAACGCCACTTGGCTGGGGATGCCTGCCGGGCCGGCTTGGTAGAAGGTTTTGACCGCATCGCTGGGCGCGCGGGCGATGTCCCACTCGTCCAGCGCGTCCTTCATGGTTTTGGCGTGGACGGTCGGCACGTCGGTGTGCAGCTTGCCGGCGCGGTCCAGCTCACCCAAGATCGCCATGATGCCGCCGGCGCGGTGCACGTCCTCGATGTGGTACTTGTTGGTGTTCGGGGCCACCTTGCACAGCTGCGGCACCACCTTGGACAGGCGGTCGATGTCAGCCAGCGTGAAGTCGATGCCGGCCTCTTGCGCAATCGCCAACAAATGCAAGATGGTGTTGGTCGAGCCGCCCATCGCGATGTCGAGCGTGATGGCGTTCTCGAACGCCTTGAAGCCGATGGCGCGCGGCAGCACGCTCTCATCCTCTTGCTCGTAGTAGCGCTGGCACAGCTCCACCGCGACACGACCAGCGCGCTTGAACAGCTGTTCGCGGTCGGCGTGGGTGGCCACCACCGTGCCGTTGCCCGGCAGCGCCAGGCCGAGGGCCTCGGTCAGGCAGTTCATCGAGTTGGCGGTGAACATGCCCGAGCACGAACCGCAGGTCGGGCACGCCGAGCGTTCCACTTCGGCGACGTCGGCGTCGCTGACCTTCGAGTCAGCGGCCATCACCATCGCGTCGATCAAGTCGAGCTTTTTGAACTCCATCTTGTGCGTGGTCGGATTGGCCAGTTGCACCTTGCCCGCTTCCATCGGGCCGCCCGAGACGAACACCACCGGAATGTTCAGGCGCATCGCCGCCATCAACATGCCCGGGGTGATCTTGTCGCAGTTGGAGATGCACACCAGCGCATCAGCGCAGTGGGCGTTGACCATGAACTCGACCGAGTCGGCGATCAGGTCGCGGCTCGGCAGCGAATAAAGCATGCCGTCGTGACCCATGGCGATGCCGTCATCGACGGCGATGGTGTTGAACTCCTTGGCCACGCCGCCCGCCGCTTCGATCTCACGCGCAACGAGTTGGCCCAGATCCTTCAAATGCACGTGACCCGGCACGAACTGGGTGAAGGAGTTGGCGATGGCAATGATCGGCTTGGAGAAATCGCCGTCCTTCATGCCCGTGGCACGCCACAGCGAACGAGCACCAGCCATGTTGCGGCCGGCAGTGGAGGTCTTGGAACGATAGACAGGCATGGTGGTTCTTTCTGAAGAGCGTAGGGGCAGCGATCCAACAGGGATCAGTCTCTTGTGAGGTCTAGGGTGGGATTTTCGGTCAATCGGCCGATCCATCGAGCCACGGATTGAACAAGACCACTCGCGACCGGGCGTAGTCACCTGTATCGCGCGTCACCACGGTCAAGCCGTGCAACAAACCTGTGGCGGCGATGATCAAGTCCGGTTGGGTGAAGGTATGACCACTCTGGCACCCCTCCTCGACCAGCAACCGCCACTTGAACATCACATCCTCAGACACCGGCAAGACACGCTGGCCAAACATCGGCCGGACCTTGTGCGTTAGCCAGTCGTGCAATTCGGCACGGCGGAGCGGATCAGTCACCTTTTCAATGCCAAAGCGGATTTCAGCCAACGTGACTGAACTGATGAACAGCTGATCCAAGGCTTGGGCCGCCACGAAAGCCACCACACGCGGATCGGGACGCGGGCGGCGCAGTTCGGAAATGACATTGGTATCGAGTAGCCAGCCGTTCACAACACCACATCCCGAACAGGCATCGCACAGCGCGACACCGTTAGATCAAGGTCTGGCGAGGGCGAAGCTTGGAGCGCATCAATCAACACTTGACCCGTCTGCCCCCCCTGTAAACGGCGGAAATCGGCCGCGTCGAGGATCACCACCGCATCACGCCCATGCATCGTCACATGCTGCGGTCCGTCACTGTGCGCACGACGCACGACCTCGCTGAAACGGGCCTTGGCATCTTGAAGACGCCAGTATCCCGGTTGTGGTCCGGTGACGGCACGCGGAGGTGATGCAGGCTGTTTTCTAGTCATGGTGACTAGATTATCACGACACACGCCCGTTCGAGGCAGCGATACACTCGGCCGCATTTCTCCCTCAGCCTTCCCCCTCAGCGCCGCCCGATCAAGCTCGACATGAACATTCTTCTCTTCGGTGCCACCGGCATGGTGGGTCAGAGCGTATTGCGCGAGGCGCTGCTGGACCCGCGCGTCACCCACATTCGCAGCGTGGGCCGCACAAGCACGGGTCGCAGCCATCCCAAGCTCAGTGAGGTGGTGCAGGCCGATTTGTTCGACTGCACGCCCGTGGCCGATCAGTTGCAGGGCTTCGATGCGTGTTTGTTTTGCTTGGGCGTCTCGGCCGGCGGCCTGAGTGAAGCGGCGTACAGCCGCATCAGCTTCGATCTGACGCTTGGCGTGGCCAAGTTGCTGGTGGCGGCCAACCCCGCAATGCGCTTCGTCTATGTGTCCGGCGCAGGCACCGACAGCACCGAGCAAGGCCGGATCATGTGGGCGCGCGTCAAAGGCCGCACCGAAAACGCCCTGCTGCGTCTGCCCTTCAAAAACGCCTACATGTTCCGTCCCGGCCTGATCCGCCCGCTGCACGGCGTGCGCTCCAAGACCTTGGCCTACCGCCTCATCTACACCCTCACCCGCCCCATCCTGCCCCTGCTCACCCACTGGCTGCCCGAACACGCCCTCACCAGCGTCCAAGTCGGCCAAGCCATGCTCAACGCCGTCATCACCGGCACCCACCCCAGTGGCGTGCTTGAGAGTGGGGAAATTGGGCGGATGGCACGCGGGGTTACCCGATAACACGCACCGGCTCGCGGGCTTCGAAGGCGGACTGAACAGCTTCGATCAGGCGCAGGGCAAGGCCCTTATCCGCCAGTTGCGGATACGCCTTGGTCAGCTTGCCCGAGATGTTCCAGCCGTTTTCTTTGAGGGCGCGGATGATGCGCACGGCGTCGGCGTCGGGCATTTCTAAGACGTCCTTGAGGCGTCGCTGCGCAAGCTCAAAGGTGCAGAGCACCCGAGCCTCCTCGGCCATCTCGGTGCGGATGGTGTGGGCCACGACACGGGCCGTGAAGAGAACGTGCTCGGTGAGGTCCGGGTAGCGCCACGCGGCGTTGGCATCTGGGTAGGCCTCAAAAACCAAGTTGGACCGCGTGCCGTCTGTGTAGGTCATGAGCTCACCAAAACGGTAGGCCTCGGCGTAGCGCCGCATGAATGGGCGCGAAAACACCTCCAACGTCCGGTCGTAACCATGGCTGAACTCGCGGGAATTGATGATGCTGGCCGACACCGGGAGGGTCACGCCGTTGGGGATCGCTTGGTCTCGCTTGAGCGTGTCGTTGAGGAGAAAGCGGTGGATGCGGCCGTTGCCGTCGCCCATCGGGTGGATATAGACGAAGGCAAAAGCCAGAGCACCCGCACGAGCCAAAGGCTCGCGGCCGCGTGTTGCAACCTCAAAGGCTCTAAGCCCCGCCAGCATGCCTTCGACATCGCCAAAATGCGGGCCGATGTAATGCACGATGTTTTCACGCAGGGTGGCTTGGCCGACAAAGACCGGCGAGCGTCTGAGGCCCATGCTTAGCGCGTTGTCACCCAAGATGGCGCGCTGCAAGGTGATCAAGCTCTCGCTGCTGAGCGGCTCCTCGATCTGGCCACAGTGCTCGGCGATGACGTGCGCAAACCGCTGGATGCGGTCGGTTTGCTCCGCCTCTTTCTCAATCAGAAAGCTAGCGCGCGACTCTTTGAACGTGAGCCACGCTGCGGTGCGCAGCAGCACTTCCGCCCCAAATTGGCGGTCAAGTTCGGCCAAAGCTTCAGTCACATTGAATGCGAGGGCCTCCTGCACAGCATCGCTGCGCCGCACCAGCGGGCAGTAGGCGGGGGTGCCGGGCAAGTTGTTGTTGATGCGCCAGCGCCGGTCGCGTAAGGCGTGGGTTCGGGTCAGATAGCGGTCGGCGTCGATGGCATCGACGTAGGCCCCGTTGCTCAAGTCCGGCACATCCAGCCGCCGCCCGGTCAGCCACTCATAAAAGAACCCAGCGCGGCGCGCATATTGCCCAAACGGCTCCCGCCGACACCACACCTCCAGCAAGCTCGGCTCGACCACCGCGAACAAGCGGGCAAAGAACTCCAAGTGCAGCTCTTCGTACTTCAAGCCGAACTCAACATGCCCAGCAAAGCTATCTTCCGGCCGGTAACTGGCCGGGTACTGCTTCTGCACCCGCTCCAACACCTCCCGACTCGCCCGAGTCGTCCCGATGGTGGATTCGACACGCAAAGCCTGCACCAGCCGAACGCCGTACAACGCCTCCAAAGCTTTGAAACCGACTTGCATGTTACATAAATCCAGTTAGGAAGCCACTATTTTGCTACCCAGAAGGACGATTCACACGAATTTGATAACGACGGGGTCGGTACGATCAAGGCCCTTCGACAAGCTCAGGGCGAACGGGGAAATGCCCTAGCGTCTTGCTCCCCTCGCCCGCGCCCCTCAAAACCCCTCTTCAACCAGTTCTGCTGCGCGGATGACGGCGCGCATTTTGACTTCGGTTTCTTTCCATTCCATCTCGGGGATGGAATCGGCGACGACGCCGGCACCGGCTTGGACGTAGAGGGTTTGGTCTTTGATGACGCCGGTGCGGATGGCGATGGCGACGTCCATGTCGCCGGCGAAGCTGAGGTAGCCGACGGCACCGCCGTAGATGCCGCGCTCGCTGATTTCGAGCTGGTCGATGATTTCCATGGCGTGGATCTTGGGTGCGCCGCTCAGGGTGCCAGCGGGGAAGCTGGCGCGCAGCACGTCCAAGCTGCTCATGCCGTCTTTGAGCACGCCTTCGACGTTGCTGACGATGTGCATCACGTGCGAGTAGCGCTCGATGCCGAAGGCTTCGGTGACTTTGACGCTGCCGGTTTGGGCAAGACGGCCGATGTCGTTGCGTGCCAGGTCGATCAGCATCAGGTGCTCGGCGCGCTCCTTCGGGTCGGCCAGTAGTTCGGCTTCCAGCGCGGCGTCCAGCTCCGGCGTGGCCCCACGCGGGCGGGTGCCGGCAATCGGGCGGATGGTGACGATCTTTTCCGGCTTGCCAGCCACTTGCCGGGCCTCTTGGCGCACCAAGATCTCGGGCGATGAGCCAACGATCTGGAAGTCACCCATGTCGTAGTAATACATGTAGGGGCTCGGATTCACCGAACGCAGCGCCCGGTAGAGCGACAACGGGTGCTCGGTGTAGGGCTTCTTGATGCGCTGGCCGATGACGATCTGCATGCAGTCACCGGCGGCGATGTACTCCTTGGCCTTCAAGACGGCTGCTTCAAAGTCCTCGCGGGCATATTCGCGCTCGACCGGATGGCTGGCGCTGCGCTTGACCGGCGGGGCGGTGACGCTTTGACCGAGCTGCGCCGTCAGATCACGCAAACGCTGCGCCGCTTGGGCATAGGCCCCGGCTTGGGCAGGATCGGCGTAGACGATCAGATAAAGCCGCCCCGACAAGTTGTCGATCACCGCCAGCTCTTCGGTTTGCAAAAGCAAGATCTCGGGCGTGCCGATGCCCCCGGGCAGGCGCGTATCGGCGAGCTTTTTCTCGATGTAGCGCACCGTGTCGTAGCCAAAGTAGCCGGCCAGCCCGCCGCAAAAACGCGGCAAACCACCGGGCGGCAAAGCCACCTTGAAGCGCTGCTGATAGAGCTCGATGAAGTCGAGCGGATTGCCTTCATGGCGCTCCACCACCACACCGTCGGTCACCACCTCGGTCACGCCCAAGGTGGTGCGCAACAGGGTGTGGGCCGGCAAGCCGATGAAGGAGTAACGCCCGAAACGCTCACCGCCCACCACCGACTCCAGCAAGAAACTGCGCGGCTGACCGCCAGCGAGCTTCAGGTAAAGCGACAAGGGGGTTTCGAGATCGGCAAAAGCTTGGCTGACAAGCGCGATGCGGTTGTAGCCCTGCTCGGCCAGATGTTGGAATTCAAGTTCAGTGATCACGTTGGATGCTCCGCAAGCCACCAACCTTGCAGCGAGCAGACCTCCGGCGCGGGGAGAGACGCGTGCAAGGCCGAGGGCAGACTGGGTTCAGAAGCAGCGGGAGGTGGGCCGCAAAAGGGCTCGGGTTCCCGGCTGGAAAAACATCAGCGCCTGGCGATCAGCGACGCCAGGGCCAAGCTCCCCGGTCGCTCGACCTGGGCAGGCATGCGTGGCCGTGAAGGCAGCCGTGATGACGTTGACGCGGGGTGAACATATGGCCGCAGAGTGTAGCTCAGGCCCCCGGCAACCAAGCCAGGTCAATGCGCCCATCGACGATCGGAATGCGCCGATCAGCCGCCGATGAGAAATTGGCATCGTGCGTCACCGCAATCACTGTTTTGCCGAGGTCGTGCGCCAAGTCGCGCAGGATGTCGCGCACGTTGGTGCTGGAGACCGAATCGAGATTGCCGGTGGGCTCGTCGGCCAAGATCACTTGCGGATCATTGGCCAGCGCGCGCGCAATCGCCACCCGCTGACGCTGCCCACCCGAGAGCTGATGCGGAAACTTGCGCGCCTGATCACGTAGATCAAAGCGCCCCAGCAGCTCCAAGGCGCGCTCACGCGCGGCCTGGTCGCTAAGCCGCGCCAGCTTGCGCATCGGCAGCAACACGTTGTCGAGCACGCTGAACTCGGCCAGCAAAAAGTGAAACTGAAACACGTAGCCCAACCGGGCCAAGCGGAAATCGGTCAGGGCGTCTTCGTCAAACGCACTGGTGTCTTGGCCGTCGATCCAGATCCGGCCCCGGCTCGGCATGTCGAGCAAGCCCAAGAGGTAGAGCAGCGAGGACTTGCCCGAGCCCGAGGGGCCCATGATGCAAACGAACTCGCCACGCCGAATCTCCAGATTCACGCCCTGCACCAAGGTCACCGGCACCTCGCCGGCCAGCTCCCGCCCCACGTCCTCGGCGCGGATCATCACGTCATGCGGGTCACTCACGCCACCCACGCTGCTCACGCTACTCATGCCGCCCCCCGCAAAATATCCACCGGGTGAACCCGCGCCGCTCGCCGCGCCGGCAGCCAAGACGCCGCCACGCAAGAAAACATCGCAAAGGCCATGGCAAAACCGAACTGATCCAGACCGCGCCACACCGGCAAATGCGTCAGCTCTTGCACCCCGGGCAATTTCAGCGCCACTTGGCCCAAGGCCTCGATCAAGCCCCAACCGCACAACATGCCCGCTGCGCTGCCGATCAAGCCGACGATCAAGCCTTCAAGCAAGAAGATGTTGCGGATGTCACTGGCGTGGAAGCCCATGGATTTCATGATGGCGATGTCGCGGGTCTTTTCCATCACGATGGTCGAGATGGTGTTGTAGATCCCAAAACTGGCCACCACCAAAATGGCCGAGACCACGCTGTACATGATCAAGTTGCGCACCAACAGCAAGCTGATGAAGTCTTCAGACGCTTCGATCCAGGACACGCTTTTGTAGCCGCTGGAAGCCTCGATGGTCTGCGCCACGGTTTTGGCGTCGTAGGCGTCGGTGAGCTGCACGATGATGCGATTGACGCGGTTTTCACGGCCCAACAGCGCTTGGGCGCGTTTGAGCAGCACAAAGGCTTGGCCTTCGTCATACCCAGCGTTGCCGGTGCGAAAAATCCCCACCAAGCGCAGCGAGCGGCTCGCCCCTTCACCGGCCACCACGTTGATGGTGCTGCCCAAGTGCAGGCTGAACTTGTCCACCAAGCCTTGACCCAAGATCACGCCGTTCGGGTTGGCACTCAGGGCATCAAGCGTGCCGGCGATCATCTTGGCGTCGATGGTGCTGACGGCGTGCATTTTCTCGGGCACCACGCCGCTGAGCGACACCGCCTGCTGGCGGCCCGCAAAGTTAAGCACCGCCGAGCCCACCAGCACCGGCGCGGCGCGCAGGTCGGGCAAGGCCTCCACCGCAGCCAGCCGCTCGCGCCAACCGCGAATCCCCCGGGTCTCGCGCTGCGGCTTGACGTGGCGCACCTCGACCGCCGCCTCGGGCCAGCGCAGCTCAGCGGGCTGAGCCTGGGCTTGGCGGTATTCGTCGTAGACGGTGATGTGCGCGCTGTTGTCCACCAAGCGCTGCAAGAAGTCTTTCTCCGAGCCGCGCATCAGCGACGAGACCGCCAAGAAAAACGCCACCCCGAGCACCACCCCCGTGAGCGACACCAAGGTCTGACGCTTGCGGCTGGTGAGGTGTCCCAAGGCCACATCCACCGCCACCCGCAGCGCGACGTGGAAAGCCGCTAAACGTGTATTCATTTCAGAGCACGCACAGCACGTACATGCAGGCCCTCTTGCAGCACCTCGGTGGGCTGCAACACCACCTGCGTCCCCGCGTGGATGTCCGAGCTGATGCCCGAGCTGATGCCACCCGAGAGGATCTCGATGCGCTCGGTCGTCTTGACGCCCAGCCGCACGACATGGCGATGCAACTGGCCCTCGGGGCCCACGCTCCAAAGCAGCGGCTCATGGGTGGCGGGGGCTTGCACCGCCTGCGCCGGC